>JAFGRC010000143.1 GCA_016935355.1 Bacteroidales bacterium | reverse complement strand
TTCACAGTTTGGATCAGCAATACCTTTAGTGGGCAGGGCAATAATTGTGTTACTTAATATGTCAATAAAAATGAAAGATAATAATCCTGTTTTTTTGTCTGTTGCTATAAGGTAAACTTCCTGTCTTGTACCCCAGAAAGTACTAGCACGTGTGTTCAGATTGCCTATGCCCATGTAGTAGTCAGGTTCATCATCTTCAAACAATGTTCCCTTTGCCAGTTCATAGCGGTCGGGAAGAAGTGATTTTGCATATTCAATGTTGCTGAGCCTGAAGAACAGGAACAGGCTGTACGGATCAATCACAAAACCTATGTATGGAGTTTTAAGTGAAGCCCTGTAAAGGAATCGCCTGAAAATACCCGTCGGTAACAGTCTCTTAAGTTTCTGGAAGAACAGGATATTGCTGACTTCCATAGGATTAATCAGACTCTCAACGCCTTTGATAAATTTTTCCTCATTCTGTATTTCCATGGGCAAAGTACAAATACGATTATTGGTGATGTTATAAATAAGCCTGCTACATTAATTTCACTTTAGAAAATTCATCATAACAAATCTAATGAAAAAATCTGACGGCGGTTATGTTGCTTTCATCTGACAACTGCAGGGATCTGTTTTTAAATTGGATTTTTGTATTTTGTCTTTCGGTAATTCATGGTCGTATACGATTATTTCCTGTTTTTTTCCTGTTGCAAAAACAATTTTTTCATACGAAATTTATCTCCAGGTGAAGTTAACATAGTCACGGCTTTAATAACCGGAATCTTTATTACTTTCCTTCCTGTATCTCCTGCGGAACAGGAAATATACAGGTATGCCTGCCATGATAAGGGAAAGACCAATCAGGGCTTCACGGGGCCTCGTTATTATGGTATTGATAAACAGCCCGGCACAGAAGAGAACAAATAAAGCCGTTACAACCGGATAACCCCATGCTTTGTACGGCCGGTAGGTATCCGGCATAGTGCGGCGCAGTATGAAAACGCCCGCAGCCATTGCACCGTAAAATATGTAAACGGCAAAGATGAGCATGTCGGTCAGCTGGTCAAAATTGCCTGACAGAACCAGAACCGATGCCCATATTCCCTGCCACAACAATGAGTTGCCCGGTACATTACGGCTGTTCAGCTTCCCGATGCCTGAAAAGATTAGCCTCTCCCGCGACATTGCATAATACGGCCTTGAGCCGGTCAGGATACTTGCATTGAGGCAGCCCAGGGTTGATACCAGAATTAGCAATGATATGAAGAGTACACCTCCCGATCCACTGAAGCTCCTCATCATCTCGATCGCGGCAACCTGATTGCCTGCTTCATGCACCCGAACCAGGTCGGGGACCGACATTACTGCGAGGTAGGAATAATTGACAATGAGGTAGATTATTGTTATCGCAAAGACGCCAATGATGATCCCTTTGGGAATATTATGCCGGGCATCCTTAATTTCTCCTCCGATAAACCCTGCCGACACCCAACCCTGATAAGCCCAGAAAGCTGCCAGCATTGCTGTCATGAAGGATGAGACAGTAACCGAACCTTCCTTCAGACTGCTGATATTAACTATCTCTGAATAGCTCCGGGAGGAATTTGAAAGGCCGGATACCACAATCACCGTCAAACCTGCACATACAAGGAAGAACAGAACTTTGTTGACCCGGGCACCGCTCTTCAGTCCCGACATGTTGAGGAGTGTCAGCGCCAAAATAAGGATAATTGCAGTAAGCTTGATACAAAAATCCTGAAATGGAAAGAAAACGCCTCCAATGTTGGCATTCTGCCATTTGGAAAATAACTCGGGCAATGGAACGATACTGTTCAGCGACTGGGTAAAGACGTATGCAAGCGATGCGATGGTAGCAGTCTGGATGACCGTAAACAGAGACCATCCATACAGGAAGGAAAAGAAACGGTTGTAGATTTTTTTAAGATAGACATACTCCCCGCCGGTGTCAGCCAGCATGCCGGCCAGCTCAGCGTTGCTCAAAGCTCCGAATAGTGTAATCATTCCGGCTGTAGCCCATGCAATAAGTATCCAGGCGGACGATTGCAGCCCGTCGGCCATGGGAGCAATCTTTTTGTAAACCCCTGAGCCAATTATGTTGGCAAAGACGAAGATTATCACATAACCCAGTCCGAGTGTTCTGGAAAGACTTCGCTGATTACTCATTGGCACCGGTCATTCCTAAGTTTGAAGGACCAAATTAAGAAATAAGTTGAATCATTTTTTATTTGATCAGGGAAGATATTAGGTTAAACCCTATCAGGTTTCCGGGATAAACCTCAAAACCTGGCTATGAATTCCAGTGTCAGCTTATCTGTATGGATTGGGAGACTGGACCTGTAATAATTCTCATAATTCAGACGGATCTCTGAATAGAATTGTTTTGGTACAAAGCCCAGGTTGAAACCGATTGTCAGCCTGTCGGCGTCAATCTTCTTCCTTAAAACCGATTCCCCGATTAAATCATACCTTATAACCGGGGTGATTAAATGAATCATGTTTCCTTTTATGGGGAAGTTATAGTATGAGTGAATGAAAAATCCGTCATCATTACTTTTTACCGAAAGAGAATCGTCCCACTTCCTAAGGATGTATTCGGATTCGATGAAGAATGTTCCGTTTGTGTACCTTATTTCACCACCAAACATTGAGAGGTTCTTTTTTTCAGAATCATCTCCCTGATAAAAGTTCCCGGTTATTCTTATACCTCTTTCCGGCCCCAGGATCAGACGTCCGGCCAGATTGGGTTTTTCAATCCATTGCGGATTATTGTTTCCGGTACCATTTACTGCAGCAACAAGGATATTAACAGGTATTTGCCCCTCAATACCGTATTCAGCATAGAATCCTATATCGCGCATACCATCATTGATATATTTTGCAAGAAATGAACGGTTTGCAAAAAGATTT
>JAFGRC010000030.1 GCA_016935355.1 Bacteroidales bacterium | reverse complement strand
CCCAGGTGGTGGAATTGGTAGACACACCAGCTTGAGGGGCTGGCGCCTGTTACAGGGCGTGCAAGTTCGAGTCTTGTCCTGGGCACCGGTTGGCCGCGATTGCGGCTTTTTTTATTTGCGAACCATTTGAAAAAATAGTAATTTCATTCCATAAGGAATAAAACAATACCCTTGCCATTGAAATATATATTTCCGGATCCTGCTCTTGCTGATGAGGAAGGACTGTTGGCGGCAGGCGGAGATCTTTCGGTTGAAGCATTGCTGACCGCATATTCACAGGGGATATTTCCGTGGTTTGATGACAATTCACCCATACTATGGTGGTGCCCGGATCCCAGAATGGTTTTGTTTCCTGATAAATTCAGGATATCAGAAAGCCTACACCAGAAGATCAGAAACAAGAGATACCATGTATCTATTGATGAGCATTTCAGTGATGTACTTCACCATTGTGCAGGTGTAAGACGAAAAGGCCAGACCTCGACCTGGATAACCGATGAGATGAGGAAGGCATACAATATTTTGCACCAGGAAGGTTATGCCCATTCTTTTGAAACATATTATGACAATCAGCTTGTGGGTGGCTTATACGGTGTGTCTTTAGGAAAGACCTTCTTCGGTGAGTCCATGTTCTATCTGATGGCGGATGCTTCAAAAATTTCTTTGTATTATCTTGTGATGCTGATGAAGCATTTATATTTTGATATGATTGATACCCAGCAATCGACCGGTCACCTGAAATCCCTGGGGGCTGAGGAAATACCAAGGGCAAGGTTCCTTGAAATACTTTCCGCTTCGATGCAATCCCCTACGATAAAGGGCAGGTGGTGTGCATTTATTGAAATGTTACACGATCAATGAAATGAGAAAACGGGTATACTTTTGTCAATGCCAAAATAGCATTGACAGGAAGCAGTTAACGAAGAAGGATGAAAATCAATAGCCGACGACCCAGAGGATCCGTTCTTCAAAGGCACATCGTTCCACAAGGTCTATCAAATCTGTCAGGACTTTAATGATCAGGTCGTTGTAATCCTGCCAGTTCCGGTTCCAGAATCTGTCGTTTTCTGCAAGGGACAAAAGGAAATCCTTGCCCATGAACCTGCTTTCAACAAGGTTTATAAATGCCTCCAGCGAAGATATCTGCTTAAAATTCTCAAGAACCGAACCGAGTTCGTTCCGAAGAACGATTATGGTTCTTGAATTATACCGTGTACCTGCAAAATAATCATAGGTTTTGCTGGCATTCTCAAAACAGTTCTGAAACAGGTTAAAAACCTCTGTGTCGAGATATTTTGACTCCGGATCACACCGGTTGTAGTTATCATTATCACCCGTGATGTTGAATTCCACGAAATTCAAATATTCCGAATCATGCAATACGATGTTCATGTTATGGGTATTGGGATATCCGTGTTGTTAAAAGTATTAAATAACCTGCATAATTCAAAATTATTATACGCTCCTGCATTATTTTCATTATTTTTAGCGCAAAACCGAACAAATTCAAAATGACCCGTTATGGAACATGCGGATGAATTCAGGAAATATGCACACAAATTGGTGGACTGGATTGCTGATTATTTTGAAAATATTGAGAAGTATCCCGTTAAATCAAATATTGAACCCGGAGACGTCTTCAGACAAATTCCGGCCAGTGCCCCTGAAGAACCCGAATCTACTGATGAACTTCTGGCTGATTTTGAAAAAATTATCTTACCGGGTATTACCCACTGGCAGAGTCCGAACTTTTATGCCTATTTTCCGGCGAATTCAAGTTATCCTTCAGTGTTGGGTGAAATGCTGACAGCGGCATTGGGTGCACAGTGCATGAAATGGGAGACCTCTCCGGCAGCAACCGAACTTGAAGAAGCTGTTATGAACTGGCTGAGGAAGATGACAGGACTCCCTGAGTATTTTACCGGTGTGATACAGGACAGCGCATCTACAGCAACCCTGTGTGCAATCCTGACTGCAAGGGAGAAGTTTACATCATTTCACGTAAATCATGATGGCTTCGACAGACAGCCTGTAATGCGCGTATATTGTTCAACAGAAGCACATTCATCAGTGGAGAAAGCTGTTAAAATTGCCGGAATCGGGAAAACAAACCTGGTAAAAATCCCTGTTGATGATGCATACAGGTTGATACCGGAAAAACTGGAGGAAGCCATTATCAACGATATTCAATCCGGTTACAGGCCTTTGTGCACAGTGGCTGCCCTGGGAACAACAAGTTCCACCGCTGTGGATCCACTGGAGGAAATCGGATTGATATGCTCAAAGTACAACATCTGGCTTCATGTGGATGCTGCCTTTGCAGGTTCTGCACTGATTCTGCCTGAATGCCGGTGGATAATTACCGGTATTGAGCGGGTTGACAGTTTTGTTTTCAATCCGCACAAGTGGCTTTTTACCAATTTTGATTGCTCCGCATATTTTGTGAAAGATACTGAGGCCTTGATCAATACCTTTAAACTGGTTCCTGAATACCTGAAATCCCAGCTTCATGAACATGTAAATGATTTTTCGAACTGGGGGATCCAGCTTGGCCGGAGATTCAGGGCCCTGAAGCTTTGGTTTGTGATCAGGGCATTCGGACTGAACGGCATGCAAAAGCGATTGCGGGAGCATATTCTTTTTGCCGGTAATGTAAAAAAGTGGATTGACCAGGATCAGAATTTTGAGATCCTTGCACCGGTAAACTTTAATCTCGTATGTTTCAGGTTTCATCCGGAGGCCATTCATGACGAAGAAGATCTAAACCGGTTGAATGAAAACCTGCTCAAAGAACTGAACCGCACCGGGAAACTGTATGTATCGCATACCAAACTTGCAGGCAAGTATACGCTGAGAATGGTAATTGCCCAGACCTATGTCAAAGAGCAACATGTAAACGATGCATGGAAGATCATTTGCGAAAAGTCTGAAGAAGTATACCAAAACTTCAAATGAATATGTCTGAGCCATTCGGTCCGGTCAATTTATTAAGCGGCTTATATAGAACCTGGAGCCGGACAGACGTTAGCTCGGTCATTCCGCTTCCTGAATCAGGTTCCTACCGGCGTTATTACCGTATTTATGGTGAAAATGACAAAACCGTGATCGGAGTATACAATTGTGATGACAGGGAAAACAGAGCTTTTGTATACCTCGGCAGTCACCTTTTGAAAACAGGCAATTGTGTTCCTGAGATCTATGCTTTTAATCCGGATAATTATATCTACCTTGAAGAGGATCTGGGTGACACAACCCTGCTTGATTATCTGGAATCCTGCCGTGAGAAGCCCGATATGGATGAAGGGATCATGCATATGTACAGAAAAATAATCGATGCAATGCCGGATCTGCAGGTGAAAGCAATGAAAGGACTTGATTTTTCAAAATGTTATCCCAGGGCTGAATTTGACTGGCAAAGCATCATGTGGGATTTAAACTATTTCAAATACAATTTGCTGAAGCCTTTGAAAATTCATTTCTATGAACAGGATCTCGAGGAGGACTTTCACACAATCTCAGAATATTTATGCAAGGCACAGCGTAAATCATTCATGTTCAGGGACTTTCAGTCACGAAACATCATGCTTCACCAGAATAGAATCTGTTTCATTGATTTTCAGGGCGGAAGGAAAGGGCCTTTACAATATGACCTGGCTTCGTTATTGTTCGAGGCAAAGACCGGACTCAAACCGGAGATGCGCGAAAGTCTGTTATACTATTATCTGGAACTTTTCACCCGTGAGTTTTCATGGTTTGACCCTGAAGAATTCATGAAATACTATTATGGTTTTGTTTACCTGCGTCTCATGCAGGCTATGGGTGCATACGGATTCAGGGGGCTGACCGAACATAAGCCGGTCTTTCTGCAAAGTCTTCCCAAAGCACTCCGGATACTTGACTGGCTTGTTGAATACCAGCCTTTTCCGGTCAGTCTGATGAGCATACCCGATGTATTCGACAGACTCATCAATCTGAAAGAAATTCAGGGAGTCGTGAATGAAAGTGGCATACTGACCATAGTGATAAAAAGCTTTTCATATCTGAACGGAATTCCGGCAGACAGAAGCGGACATGGTGGGGGATTTGTGTTTGATTGCCGTGCGCTGAACAATCCTGGCCGGTTTGATGCGTTCAAAGATCTTAGCGGCCTGGATCAGCCGGTGATCGATTTTCTCGAGAATGATGCCGGTATACCGGACTTCTTCACCCATACCAGTTCTCTGGTCGATCAGTCGATCGGAAATTACATCCAACGGGGTTTCAAACATTTGTCTGTAAGTTTCGGCTGTACGGGCGGCAGGCACCGGTCAGTCTTTATGGCTGAGAAACTGGCTGCTTATCTGAAAAACAAATACATGCTCAATATCATAACTGAGCATACAAACCTATAATCATGGTTTATGAAAGCGATGATTCTTGCGGCCGGCAAAGGAACGAGAATGAAACCCCTGACAGATGATAAACCCAAGGCCTTACTGGAAATATGCGGGGTACCTTTGTTAAAGCATCAGATTCTTTATCTCGGATATTATGGCATTAAGGAGATCATTGTGAATGTTCACCATCATGCTGATCAAATCATTGATTTTATTAACAATATGAATAAAGGTGACATCCATATCAAATATTCCCATGAAAAAGAACTTTTGGATACAGGGGGCGGTTTATCAAAAGCACGCAGGTTTTTTGATGACGGAAAACCTTTTGTGCTGATCGCTTCGGATATTATTACCGATCTTGACCTTTCGGATCTTTACGGGTATCATCTGTTGCATAATCCTGTTGCCACACTTGCCGTCCGGCACCGCAAATCAACCCGTGAGTTGCTGTTTGACAGCAATTACAATTTATGCGGCTGGCATCACAACATTACAGGTGAAACTCTCATGGTACGGGATGTCCGGGATCCGGTAAAGATTGCTTTCAGCGCCATTCATGTTATTGATCCGGTTTTCTTCAGTCTGATACCGGAGAAGGGATCGTTTTCTCTTACAGATGTATATTTACGACTGGCTCCTCATTGGGAAATCAAAGGATACGAGCACAATCATTCGCACTGGTTTGAGTTCGGAAGGATTGATAATCTGGAGATTCGTAAAAATGAAGAAATTATCAGGAGGATTTATGAAAAGTACCATATATAAAATCTTCCAAAAGCCCTATATTTGTCCGCTAAATTAAAATTTGAATTATGATTCGGTTTAATAAGGATATTCTCGTACCGGTAGATTTTGAAAAACCTTCCATACATGCGCTGAAATCTTCAGTTGGTTGTGCCGCATTCGTGAAAGGCAAAGTTCATATGCTGCATGTAATTGAAGCAAGTGATTTTTTTTCCAAATTGCTGAAATCCCAGGAGGAAGTGGTGTCGGTTACAGTTGGTGTAATGGATGAGCTTAATGCACTGAAGAATAAATATTTTAAAGGATCGGAAATTGATGCGGTTACACAAGTAGAAACCGGGAAGCCTTATAAAAAGATCCTCGAATATGCTGAGAAGATCGACCCGTCCATTATCATTCTGGGCGATAACGATCCTGTAAAAAGCAGCGGCAAAAAACTGGGGCCGACCAATACCCAGATCATCACGGCATCGAAATGGCCGGTTCTTACTGTTAAAAAGATTGAACCCGGCTTACCCAGGAAAATTGTTATTCCCCTGGATCTGTCTGATGAATCATCGGCACAGATCTGCAACGCCATTGTCCTCGCAAAGGAATACAATTCAAAGGTTTATTTGGCGTCGGTAGTGATCGGCGGAATAAAAAAGGAAGAAAGCCGTATATATACCAAGTTGAAAGATGTACAGGTTACTTTCGAACGCAATGATATTGACTGTGAACTGAAACTTTACCAGCGTTCAGATGTGCCGGTATATAAAAGAATCATTCAGTATGCCGAAGAAGTTGAAGCAGATATGATCATGATATTAACCCATAAAGAGAGTTCAACTCATGACAATTATATCGGAGCAGTAGCACACCATATTATCAATGAAGCTCCCATGCCTGTTTTGAGTCTGACTTACAAAGCTGCACATCAGGACCTTAAGAAACTGGCAAAGACCATCATTGACCCGTTCAATATTTTCAAAATCAGATAAATGGATTTGAAGCGGGGAATGGAAGATCAAATTTCAGAATGGAACAGGATGCTGGGTGCAGCTTCGCCTGAAGAGACCATTAAATTCTTTACCGGAACATTCGGACGGGAATTATGCCTGTCTTCAAGCATGGGTGCAGAAGACCAGGTATTAACCGACATGCTGGTGCAAGCGGATCATGGTATCCGGATCATTACACTTGATACCGGCAGATTATTCCCTGAAACCCTGAATCTGATTGATGAGACCAACAGGCATTACCAGATTCGTATTGAAGTCGTTTTCCCGGATTATAGAAATGTAGAGAAAATGGTAAGGGAAAAGGGCATAAACCTGTTTTATGAAAGTATTGAAAACCGGAAGCTATGCTGCAACCTCCGGAAGGTGGAACCACTGAACCGGGCACTTGACGGCATGAAGGCATGGATAACCGGCATAAGAAAAGACCAGACACTTGACCGGTTTCATACCCGTGTCGTTGAGTTGGATGAGGGCTTCAATCTTGTTAAGATCAATCCCTTATACCGCTGGACTGAAAAAATGGTCTGGGAATACATCCGTACGAACAAAATACCATATAATAAACTGTACGATCAGGGATACCGCAGCATCGGATGCCAGCCGTGCACGCGTCCTGTTAAAAAAGACGAAGATCCGAGGGCCGGCCGATGGTGGTGGGAAGATCAGGGACACAAGGAATGCGGTCTGCACGTGAAAGATGACAATACCGGTAAACAATAAACCGATGGCAGTTAAAAGTGAGCAGTGAGCAGTGAACAGTGAAAAAAGAATAGAAAAGAATATAGAATAATGTTTTCCCCTTCAAGGGGAATAAATGGGAGTCTTTTCCCCCCTTCAGAGCCTGCTTCGATTTATCGGAGGGGGAATAAAAGGGGGGTCTAAAAACCCCTGATCTCCATTGTTACGGTTGGTATCAGCAACAGAAATCCCACAACTATCAGGATCATGACAAGCGGAAAAACCCACCTGACCCATTTCTCATAAGGAATTCTGGCGATCCCCAAAACACCCATCAGTACTGCGGAGGCCGGAGTGATCATATTGGTAAAACCATCACCGAACTGGTAAACCAGAACTGCTGCCTGCCTGGATAAACCAATGAGATCGGATAACGGGGCAAAAATGGGCATGGTCAGGGCTGCCTGAGCTGAACCAGAAACAACGACAAGATTTATGCAGCTTTGAAACAAATACATCGCACCGATGGTTGTGATATTGTTCAATCCATGCATGGATTCAGAAAGGGAATATAATATCGTGTCAATAACCTGTCCGTCTTCCAGGATCACTGTGATACCGCGTGCCAGACCAACAACAAGTGCTGCCGGAAGTATGTCCCTGATACCTTCCAGGAAAAGCTTTACCAGTTCATCGGGTGATTTCTTCATGGCAAGGCCGGCAAATATTCCCATGGCCAGGAACAAAGTGGCGATCTCCATAATATACCACTGGTATCCCATGACCCCCGCGATCAGAAAAAGTATGGTAAACAGAAGCAGCTGAAGCAGAAAGAAATGCACGGATTTTCGCAGACTGAAAACACCTGCGATGATGAACAGCGCGGTCAGAACAGGCATCAGGGGAAATCTGGCTGAAGCAATGTCTCCGAAATTCAGTGCCGTGGTAGTATGCTGAATTGAAAAAACGATCAGGACCAGGGAAATCAGAAAAAACACATACCAGGCGCGTCGGGGAGTATGGTATTCCGGGTTCCCCTGGCCTTCCGGATGATGTTTTCGCCAGTATGAGTCAATTTCGTACACAGTTGACCTGTGCGGATTTTTTTTTATTTTCGAGGCGTACCTTAAAAATATGATCAGTGATGTGATATTGATGACAAGCCAGCAGAGCGATCTGTATTCAATCCCTGAGAATAAAGGCAGACCGGCAATACCCTGTGCCACCCCAATGGTAAACGGATTTAATATTGCTCCGGCAAAACCAACAGCAGCAGCGACATAGACCATTGAAACACCTGTAATGGAATCATAACCCATTTTTATCGCCAGGGGTACGAGCATGATGACAAAGGCTATGGTTTCTTCGCTCATCCCGAAGACCGCTCCAAAAACACTGAAAACAATCCACACGAATGCGAGAATAAAAGGTTCTATTCCGGTTTTCCTGAATATCCGGTAATGTGCGACCTTTCTGGCCCGGTTGATAAATGTATTGATGCCCACGTCAATTGCTCTGCTGCTGTTCATGATCCAGAATGCACCGCCGATGAGCATGATGAAAACAATGATGCCGGCCTGTTTTACAAAGCCATTGTACAGTGATGCAAAAACCTGCCACCACTGCTTTACGTTTTCAGTATAATGAAAGACAAGCTGCTTCTGGGCAATTCCGTTCACGGTTACCGTTTCCTCTGTGTAATGGCCGCCCGGAATGATCCAGGTGAGAACGGCAGCGATCACTGTCAGGTAAAAGATCATGACAAAGGTATGCGGGATTTTCTTAATCATAAGGGTGCAAAAGGATTATATGTTATATATAAAAATCAATGGCGTTATGGATGAACCGGGATAAAAGTAACATATTAAAACAAAACATGCATGTTTAATTGACGAGCAATTGGTAGTGACACATTGTCAGAAATATTTATGAAATAGAAGGAATTATAAATAAATATGACAAATAATGATTTTGTTTTTATTAATTGATTGAAATTGCTAATTTTAGGAGGTTATTAACGTTGAAAACGGTCGTCACATGCAGCCTTTGCATATTTATGACATGAAATGGTAAAAATATACTGCCTATTATATTGAAATACAGTAATTTAAGATTTTTAAATACGTTTTCTTTTTTTTTAATTTTTTTTTAGCTTTGCAGCGTTTAACTTCTCGCTAAATGGGAGTTGTATTATTAACCAATTATAAACCTAAAAATTTAATCTATGAAAAGGATTACTAGCATGCTTGTATGCCTGCTCTTATTTGGCTTCCCGGCCATATTTGCGCAGGACGTACAAATCAGGGGGACGGTTATATCTGCTGAGGATGGTAGCCCTCTTCCGGGTGTCTACGTGAGGATTGCCGGGACAAATACGGGTACCGCGACGGATATCAGCGGCAATTTTCAGCTGACGGTTGCTCCGGATGTTACACTGGTTTTCAGTTCCATTGGAATGAAATCCGTGGAAGTTCCAGTGGCGGGCCAGACATTTATTAACGTCGCAATGGAGATTGAAACGATTGAAATGGCAGAGGTTGTTGTGACGGCCCTGGGTATTTCACGGGAACGAAAATCGCTGGGCTATTCGGTTCAGGAAATGGAATCCGATGAAATTACCGCAACCGGTAATGCCAACCTTTCAACAGCCTTGCAGGGCAAAATAGCCGGCGTGGACATCAAACCTTCAAGCGGCATGCCCGGAGCATCCACTCAGATCGTTTTGCGTGGTGCCCGCTCATTTACCGATGACAATACGCCGCTTTATGTGGTTGACGGGATGCCGATTGCTTCCACGGCGGACTATTCCACGGGGAACAGCGTAACCGGTTCTGATATTGCAAACAGGGCAATTGACCTCAATCCGGATGACATTGAGAGCATCAACATCCTGAAAGGTCAGGCTGCTGCAGCCCTTTATGGAATTCGCGCTTCCAACGGTGTGATCATCATCACAACCAAAAGCGGAAAGGGAAATTTGATGGGCAGACCTGTGGTTACCTTTTCTCATACCAGTACCTTTGATGAAGTATCCCGGAATCCGGACTTTCAGACGGAATGGGCGCAGGGTAATTATGGAGAGTATAGTCCGACCACATCGTTGTCCTGGGGACCGAGAATTGTTGATCTCCCCGATGATCCCACACGTGGGGGAAACGCTAACGGATACCCAGGCAAATTCTATGTCCCGCAGCTGGACTATCCGGGTCTGGATCCCTGGGTAGAACCAAAAGTTTACAACAACTGGGAAGACTATTTTGAAACCGGTTATACATCGACCTATAATATTGGAATCAGCCAGGCACTGGAATCCGGAAACTGGGCGATCGGGGCCGGCAGGACAGCCCAGGAAGGTATAGCACCAAACAGCGGAATGAGCCGTTTGAATGTAAAAGGACTGATGGAAATGAAATTGAACAAAAATTTCACCATAGGATTTAACGCAAATTATTCCCAGGTTGACATTGACAAGTTGACCGGTGCAAATGATACTGCTATTGCAGGTGCATATTCGGCTCCTTCAAGTTACAATATGAAAGGATATCCTTTCCATGTTCCGGGTGATCCCTATACGCAGATCTATTACAGGGGGGGATCTTTTGACAATCCTTACTGGGCTGCTGCAAACAATATTTTCAATGAAAAAACGAATCGTTTTTTCGGAAATGCATATTTGCAGTTTTTCACGAACCTGGGCGACAAAATGGATCTGTTGTTGAAGTATCAACTGGGTACAGACTCCTATGATACGGATTACCGGGATGTATTCGGTTACGGACATTCCGGGAAAACAGGGGAACTTTGGGCATACGGTGTGACTGCATCAACGTACAATTCATTGTTAACCGCAGCTTACAACTGGTCAATTTTAAATGATCTGAGGTTCAGCCTGCTTGTGGGCAATGAACTGAACCACACGAATGCACGTAACTACGAGGAACACGGTACTGATTTTAATTTTGGAGGCTGGAACCACATCAACAATGCCAATGAAGTGGATGCAACATATTTCGGAAGAAAAAATCGTACGGTCGGTGTATACGGCAGTGCCACACTGGATTATAAGTCAATGATCTATCTCACTGCAACGGGACGTAACGACAGGGTTTCCTCCATGCCGAGGAACAACCGGACATTCTTCTATCCTTCCGTTTCACTCGGATGGGTGGTCTCTGAACTGGCACCGCTGCGGGGTTCACCCGTAATCTCTTACGCAAAGGTCCGGGCTGCCTATGCAGAAGTCGGACAGGCAGGTGATTATCAGCTGAACTCATACGGAAAGCCCACATACGGCGGTGGATTCTGGCTGGAAGATCCGGTCGTATATCCTATTGGCGGTGTCAATTCGTACATTCCTTCAGACACGCAATATGATCCCAATCTGAAGCCCCAGAATACACAGTCCTGGGAAGCCGGTGTGGAACTGATGTTCCTGAACAACCGGATTGGTGTTGACTATACGTATTCAAGACAAAATGTAACGGATCAGATCTTCCCGGTACCGCTGGCCGGCTCAACGGGTGCATCACAACTGTATATGAATGGTGGCAAGGTGCATACCGATGCCCATGAAATTGTGTTCAATGCTGCTCCTGTGAGATATGCAGGTTTCGAATGGAACATCAATGTGAATTTTTCGAAGATCACGAACGTTGTTGACGAGCTTGCTCCCGGTGTTGAAAGCATCTTCCTGGGTGGTTTTGTCACTCCGCAGGTCAGGGCAGGCGTCGGTGCTACCTTTCCTGTAATTTATGGTGTTTCATTTGTGCGTGATGATGATGGGAATATTGTCGTGGTTGACAGTCCGGGTGCTGCAGATCATGGTATGCCTCAGATTGGCGGTCCGGCAGTGATCGGTGAAGTATCACCCGATTTTATACTGGGTGCTACCAATATGTTTAGCTATAAGGGTCTTTCCTTAACTGCCACGGTTGAATGGAAGCAGGGCGGTCAGATGTATTCCGGCGGGAACGGATTGCTCGATCTTTATGGAATGTCTGAAAGGACACTGGACCGTGAATCGACCTTTATCTTTGACGGTGTTAAACCCGACGGTACGAAAAATGATATTGTACGCGGCGGACCCAACGATCCGAAAGCAATACAGGACCTTTACACAAATGTTCTCAGCAATATTGATGAATATTACATCTGGGACAATTCGTTTGTAAAGATCAGGGAGCTTGCCCTGCGTTACAGATATCCCAAGGTTATTTACAAGACCTTGCAGATTGGAGCATCCGTATATGCACGCAACATCCTGGTATGGACTGAACTGGCAAACTTTGACCCTGAAGCAACACAGGGTAATACGAATATGGGCGGATCGTTCGAAAGATTTTCCGTTCCCCAGACTACCAGTTACGGCTTCGGTTTGGACTTTACTTTTTAAAGAAAAAAACAAAATACAATGAAAAAAATAGTATATATTTTAACAGCAACAATTTTGTTCACGCTTACGTGGTCTTGTTCCGAAGACATTATGGATGAGATCAATTCAATTGCAAGCAATGCAACGGGTGTAGATTCAAAATTGATCATTACCGATGCAATGGTTGCTGCTGCTTTTACTGTAACGGGCAGTGACCTTGCATTATATGCATCAACCTATATGGAACATAACGTAGGCGTCTGGGGACAATCTTACAACGCAGAGATCCGCAGCGGTGAACCTACGAGTGCAACGACTTATAACAATTCATGGAGTGCCATGTACAGAAATCTCTACAATTTGAGTATTATCATTGACAAATGTTCTGAAGGAGGCAATGAAGAAGGCAATGACCATACACTGGGTATTGCCCAGGTACTGTCAGCCTATAATCTTGCAGTGCTTACGGATGTTATGGGCGATGTACCCTGGACCGAGGCGCTGCAACCGGGGATTGTCTATACACCCGTGCTTGACAAACAACAGGACATATATGGTGTTATTATGGATTTTATTGATGATGCCATTGCAAACCTCCAGAAAGCATCGGAATATCCTTCTTTGGGTAAGCAGGACTTTATCTACGGAGGTGATGAAGAACTGTGGCTGAAATTTGCATACGGACTGAAGGCTCGTTATCTGATGCGCCTGTCGCACAGGAGTCCCAATTATCAGGATGTAATTGATGCTGCAAACCTTTCTTTTGCTTCAGCAGCTGAGCAGGCTCAGTTTAACTATAACGGCAGCACTACAGTAAGTCCATTTTACAGCTTCTTTACAGACCGTAATTACTTTGGTGCAAGTCAGAGCCTGCACGACAAACTGTTGAGCCGCAATGATCCCCGCGATTCGGTTTTCTTCATACCGCATCCGGATGCTGAGGATCCGGAGGCACTTGTGTTTGCACCCAACGGATCACCGGACCAGATCCAATCCAAATATTCGATCTCGTCTTTGTCAACGCCTACAGCACCAACTTACCTGTTAAGTTATCATGAAATCGAGTTCCTGAAAGCTGAAGCTTATGCGCGGCTTGAAGAATATGATGATGCTGAAACTGCTTTACAGAATGCAATAAAGGCAGCTTTTGGAAAAGTAAATGTTGGTTTGTCGGCTGCGAAAGCAGAGGCATATTATACTGACAACATCGAAGCCAGATTTGATGCAAATCCGCTTGCCGAGATCATGATCCAGAAGTACATTGCATTCTTTGAAGAAGAAGCTGTGGAGGCTTACAATGATTACCGGCGCCTGAAGGCTATGGGTGATAATGTTATTGTACTGGCAAATCCTCTGAATGCTACCAAGTTTCCGTTACGTTATACTTATGGTGCGGATGACGTGACAACGAATCCCAATATAGCCAGTGCATATGGTGACGGCAACTATGTTTACACAGAAAATGTATGGTGGGCCGGAGGCACACGTTAAATCACCCTTAAATTTTGTTATAACTGAAAAACATTT
>JAFGRC010000029.1 GCA_016935355.1 Bacteroidales bacterium | reverse complement strand
TTGAATGAGAAGAATTTATTAATAAATTCGCTGTTTTTTGATTTGATATCATTGTTTGTTAATTTTGGATTGTATTTATCGAACCGCTTCATACCCTTAAAGCATCAATGGAAATAAACACCAATCTTTCGGAAAAAGCGAAACATGATTACATGCTTGTGAGGCGGGCAATTGCTGGAGATCAGCGGGCTTATGCGGAATTGATGGAGCGGTACCGTGATGCCATTTACTATATGCTGTTAAAAATGGTGAATAATGCCAGTGATGCTGAGGATCTCACGATCGAAGCATTTGGAAAGGCATTTAAGAACATCACGCAATATGCGCCCAACTATGCTTTCAGCACCTGGCTCTTTAAGATTGCAACCAACAATTGTATTGATTTTATACGCAAGAAAAAAGCCAATCATGTATCACTGGATCACACGAACGAGGAGCATGAAAGGGCTACAAAAGACATACAGGCACCCATTCCCGATCCGGAAGAGACGCTTATTAATAATCAGAAAATGAAGCTTATGCGTTCACTGGTATCGAAGCTCAAACCGCGTTACCGAAAACTGATCGAGTTGCGTTATTTCAGTGAACTTTCTTATGAGGAAATTGCTGAGGAGCTTGAACTGCCCATAGGGACTGTTAAAGCACAGCTTTTCAGGGCCCGTGAACTGCTTTTTAATATTCTAAGACATACGAGCGGTAAGATGTAGCCTTGTATTTGAAGATAACATGGCTTATCATGCAAACCATCAACAAATACTTCGATTCACTTGATCAGCATCAGAAGCAGCAGTTTTCACAGCTGGAGGACCTGTACATTTATTGGAACAATAAGATCAACGTGATATCCCGTAAAGATATCAGGAACCTCTATACGAATCATGTTCTGCACTCCCTTTCAATTGCGAGGGTGATTGCATTTAAACCGGGGACAGCAATCATTGATGTTGGTACAGGAGGCGGTTTTCCGGGCATTCCGCTGGCTATTTTTTTCCCGGAGGCGAATTTTCTGCTGGTAGATTCAGTAACAAAGAAACTGATCGTTGTAAACGCTGTAATTCAAGCCTTACAACTTTCGAATTGCACTGTACGGAACAATCGTATTGAAGATCTGGAAGATAAGGTAGATTTTATCGTATCACGGGCAGTAACGGAATTATCTGTACTGTATGCATGGACCCGGAAAAACATCAAACCGGAAGGATTCAATGAACTGCCAAACGGCTTGCTGGTTCTGAAGGGTGGTGACCTGCGCAGTGAGTTAGCCGGTTTTAAGAGTGTTGTCAGCATCTTCAACCTGAAAAACTTCTTTAATGAAAGATTCTTTGAAAGCAAGAAGCTGATCTTTCTGCCGGGTTGAATGTTTTATTCAGATTCAATTTGTTCTGAAAGAACCCTGTTTCCGGCAATGGCTTATCAACAATTTACAGGCTTAGGAGATACCGTTTTGTTGTAAACAACATTTCTTTTAAAATGTTAATATTGTGATGAAAGAATTCAAATGGTTTTTTCATCATAATCTATCCATATTTTGTATTTTTACTCAATCTGAATACTATGACACAATTGAAAGAAGGCTCTAAAGCGCCTGTTTTTAAAGGGAAGGACCAGGACGGAAAATGGATAAGCCTGGAAGATTTTATTGGCAAAAAGGTTATACTGTATTTTTATCCTAAGGACAACACTCCGGGATGTACGGCTGAAGCCTGTAATCTGCGGGATAATTATGACGGTCTTTTATCAAGGGGTTTTGCAATTGTCGGCGTAAGTCCTGATGATGAAAAATCGCACCTGCGTTTCAAAAAGAAGTATCATCTGCCCTTTAGTCTGATCGCTGATCCTGAAAAGCACATTATTAAAGCCTATGGGGCCTGGGGTGAGAAAAGCATGTACGGTAAAAAATATGAAGGCGTTTTGCGAACAACGTATGTTATTGATGAAGAGGGGAAAGTATTGAAAGTAATTTCCAAAGTTGATGCGAAAGATCATACCGTTCAGATTCTTAATGAATTGGGAATCAATTAAATGAATTTATTATTATGGCAAAAGAATTAACCGTTAACGAAATCAGAAAGGAAAAACTGAAATCCCTTGAAACAACCATTGGAAAAATTGAAAAAGACTATGGTAAGGGAACCATAATGAAGCTCGGTGATCATGCCGTTGTAAATGTCGGTACAATTCCTTCAGGATCACTGGCGCTGGACCTTGCATTGGGAGTAGGGGGATATCCAAGAGGCCGGGTTGTGGAAATATATGGGCCCGAATCATCCGGGAAAACCACACTGGCCATACATGCAATTGCCGAAGCGCAGAAAGCCGGTGGCATTGCTGCTTTTATAGATGCAGAGCATGCGTTTGACAGGAGTTATGCAGAAAAACTAGGCGTTGATATCGAGAATCTGCTGATTTCCCAGCCCGATAACGGGGAACAGGCCCTTGAGATCACCGATCATCTGATCCGGTCGGGGGCCATTGATATTATTGTGATTGATTCTGTTGCCGCACTTACTCCGAGAGCTGAGATTGAAGGTGAAATGGGTGATTCCAAACTCGGTCTGCAGGCACGTTTGATGTCACAGGCCTTGCGGAAACTTACAGCTACAATCAGCAAGACAAACACATGCTGTATTTTTATCAACCAGCTTCGTGAAAAGATCGGGGTAATGTTCGGTAATCCCGAAACCACAACGGGAGGTAATGCACTTAAATTTTATGCATCGGTCCGGGTTGATATCAGAAGAATCAGTCAGATTAAGGAGGGTGAAGAAATATTCGGGAACCGTACCAAGGTCAAGATTGTTAAAAACAAGCTGGCACCACCCTTCAGAAAAGCTGAATTCGATATTTTGTATGGAAGCGGAATCTCAAGGCTTGGAGAGATCATCGATCTGGGAACTGAAACTGATGTTATCGCGAAAAGCGGTTCCTGGTTCAGTTACGGTGAAACCAGGCTGGGACAGGGGCGGGATGCTGTCAGGTCACTGCTGGCTGACAATCCTGAACTGACGCAGGAAATAGAAAAAAAGATCGTGGAAAAATTAAAGTAGATACAGTTTTGCTGGGTGTCTGCACCACAGCTGTTGCCGCGGTTTTCTGAACCCTGTTTACGGAACATGATGATATGAGCAGGATGGATATAAATAAAGATGAACTTCTAACATAGTTTGAAGAACCAAACCGGCTTTTGTTGAAAGGGTCTTTCCAAGTGGCTGGACTATCTTAAAAGTTCAGGTCAAAATATCTGGATTAATATTAACGCCCTAATTTACAACAAAAAAGAGTCAATGTTAAGTTAAGATTATAGATTTTTAACAGACAATTCAGCCGTTTTGGAATACCACTTTTGAGCGGAAACAAACATGTCCCGTTCCGGCAACAACACCTTCCAGTAAAACCAGGTTTTCATTTAACGGATCAGCAATTTGCCTTATTTGAACAATGTCTTGCTCTTTAACCTCATGTTTGTATTCAATGCCGAAAAAACATGGCATGGATTTTTCCAGCAGACCGGTTTTGAAGGAATCCATAATCCAGTCCACATATTTTGTATTGTTCACATGCCTGTTTTGATCCAGTTCACTGTAACGGATCCCGAAGGATCTGACAGCTATGTCCGTTGCCGGTGGCGGGATCTTTTCCAAAACTCCGTCGATTGCATAACGACCGGCATTATGCCGGATCACGGTTTCATCAATCGGGAATACCTGTGGACGAAGGGTTTTAATATTCAGTGACAGCCAGTATGAAACTGCTGAGATCATTTTTTTCTTTCCTTTGCAAACCTGAAATTCACGTCTGAAGAATAATCGTTCCATGCCGGAAGGCCAGGTTTCAACTGCAATGGTATCCTCCCAGGAGGGATATTCATGGATTTCAATGAATAAGCGGGAAAGCATCCAGACCAGACCTGATTGTCGCATTGCGAAGTAGCCGAAACCCAGGTGTTCAGCGTGTTTTCCGGCAATTTCCTGAAAAAATCCGCATAAGCTGCTTAGCCGCAGCTTAAGGTTAAAGTCAATATCGAATGACCGGATGAGGAAATCTTCTTTCCAGACGGGTTTTAATACTGATTTTGACATGCAAAGCTTATTTGGAATGACCAATAAGCAGTTTGGACTATATTTTGAATCAGGCCGGACTGATAGCTTCTACCGGACAAACATCGGAACAGACACCGCAGTCGGTACACAGATCAGCATCTATTACATATATATCGCCTTCTGAAATAGCTTCAACAGGACATTCCGGAAGGCACGTTCCACATGCTGTGCATTCATCACTAATTACATAAGCCATAAAATCAAGATTTTTTACATAAAGGCGCAAATTTAATGTTTTAATTGAAATGAAAAAATCAAAAACTTATCTGTTGTGAATTTTTTCACACTGTCCTGTCTTCAATGCCTGTTTTTGGTATTTCTGTCTTAAATACAACATTTCTGTGTTGTTCTGTGTTTTTTGTATAACTGGTTCATTAGAATTACCTTTACAGATATTTTTGTTTTGTATATGAAAAGATTCTTCCTGTTTTTATTTTCTGTAAGCCTGTCCGGAGGACTCATGACGGCACAGGTTATCAATCCTGTTTCATGGGAACTATCAGTCCGGAATGTGGACAGTGAAAACGTACGTCTGATGTTCAGGGCCCGGATTACCAGTCCATGGCATATGTATGGACTGAACATACCGGATGGGGGACCCATTCCGACAACCATTCATTTTCATGATGCATCAGGCTTTATCGTTGCTGCAAGGCCGGATCAGACACCGGAACCGGAAATTGTTAATGATCCGATATTCAATATGACTCTTGAATTGCACAGCAATGAGGTGACATTCAGTCAGATGATCAGAAAAACTTCCACAGACAGTATTTTGATTTCAGGCACGTTGGAGTATATGACCTGCAGCGATATGCAATGTGTATTGGGCGATCATGATTTTATCTTCCGTTTGCCAGGGCTGGATAAGACCGTTTCCGCGACTTCCGTTCCGGGTGTTGTTGCCGTTCAGGAAAGCAGCGGGAATATGGGAACAATGACGGCAACGGGGGATTCGGCAGCAGATGATGTGAACCCGGCAACAGTAATTGCAACAGTTATGTCTCAAACGCCAGGCGATTCTTCTTCCGGTTCCCTGACGGGTATTCTTTTACTTTCCATGCTGGCAGGACTGGGTGGACTGCTTACTCCCTGTGTATATCCGATGATACCCATGACGGTTTCTTATTTTCTCCGCGATACAAAATCAAGGTCCGGAGCTATTTCGCAGGCACTGGTTTTTGGTTTGTCCATGGTATTTATCTACACACTGATCGGGGTATTGGTGGCTGTCCTGAAAAACCCGAATACCATAAACAACTTTACCACACACTGGGCGGTCAATCTGATCTTCTTCCTGATATTCATCGTGCTTGCGGCTTCTTTTTTCGGCATGTTCGAAATCATATTGCCTTCGGGACTAGCCAATAAAGTTGACCGTCAGGCTGATAAGCGTGGTTACATGGGCGCATTTTTCATGGCCCTGGCCATGGTGATCCTGTCATTTTCATGTACGGGTCCTATTGTTGCCTCATTGCTGATTAAGGCCTCCACAGGTGAAGTACTGGAACCCGTTATTGGCATGGCTGGATTTTCCATTATATTTGCACTGCCTTTCACATTATTTGCAATGTTTCCATCCTGGTTGAAAAACCTGCCAAAATCAGGGGGGTGGCTGAATTCGATCAAAGTCTTTTTTGCATTCATCATGCTCGCGTTTTCTTTTTATTTTCTGTCGAAGATAGACCTGGCTTATCATTTGAATATATTCAACCGTGAGCTGTTCATCAGTATATGGGTGGTCATATTCATCATGCTGGGTTTTTATTTGCTGGGCAAGATCCGGTTTGTGCACGACAGTGAATTGTCCTTTATAGGGGTTCCGCGTTTAATGATCAGTCTGGCAAGCTTTGCATTTGCCCTGTATTTGTTAACCGGATTGATGGGTAATGAACTGAAAGGACTGTCGACCATCATACCCCCACCCGGCAAATCTCCGGTATCTGTTATAAGTTCTGACAATGCTGGCTTGCCGACTGCGAAAGTTTCTGAAGGTTTGTGCACGACGCCAAAATACTCTGATTTTCTGAGTTTGCCTTACGGTCTGGCAGGCTATTTCGATTATGATGAGGCTATTGCATGTGCGCATCAGCAAAGTAAACCTGTGCTGGTCGATTTTGCAGGACATACCTGCTCCAACTGCAAAAAAATGTATGCCCAGGTATGGTCGGATCCCAGGGTACTTGATATCCTGAGAAAGGATTACATTATCGCATCCCTGTATACTGATGATAAGACCAGATTGCCTGAAAGCGAATGGATCACATCAGATATAGATGGTAAGATTAAGAATACGATCGGAAAGGTCAACCAGCATATTCAGATCACCCGCTTCGGTTCAAACGCTCTTCCGCTTTATGCCATAGTTGATGCTGAAGGTAATGACCTGACACGGAGTTATTATTCCTATGGCACCGATGTGGATGATTTTATACAGTGGCTTGAAGAAGGATTGGAAACAATGAAGGCCTTGCAGGATCGTTCGATGAGCATGACCCCTTAAAAAGCAGGGATTGTCCGCTAATCATCAAAACTTACATTTTCATAATCCGCCTGATCCAGCGCCTGTTTCCGGTAATTTCTGGCCATTCGTGAATCATTGCGGGCTTCACTGATGCGGCTCAGTCCAAAGTATGCATAAGCATTGAATTCTCCGGAAAAGACACCAAATGGCACTGTGCCATTGAGTCCCTTTAAATAATAGCTTTGGGCCAGCGACAGGTTTTTGTATCTTTTTTCATACAGGATTCCCTGCAGGATGTCCAGCTGTGCTACAAGATATTTGTTTTGATAAGCTTTGCGTGCGTTTTCGATCATGTTCTCTGCTTCCCCGTATCTTTTTATAAGCAGCAGGTTTTTAATGTAAACAGCCAGGTATTGCACGTTTGACGGATACAGTTCATGAAGGCTCTTGCTGTATTCATATGACTGCTGATAATTGTTTTCGAAACTGATGTATATACCCGAAAGGAATGAAAAAGCTTCTGCCTTGAGAAAAATTGCATGTTTTGCAGCAAGATCCAGTTCTTTGAGACCTGCGGACTTGTCTCCTCTGGGTAATAATAGCGCCAGCGGTTTGTAAATCGGATGCGCTTCAGGATATGCTTCTCTGTAATAATTATAAAGACCAGTAATGAAATAAAAATCATGATAGGTGCCTCTAAAATCAAAGGACTGTTTTACGTATTTATATGTGCTTGCAGCCAAAGTCAGAACTTCCATGGTGATCTCATTATCTGCATAGAACAGGAGCAAAAGGCCTCTTGCCCCAAGGTTTGTCATCAGATATTCCGCTTCATCCTCCGGAGGGAAACCGGTATTGCATAATCTGATACAGTTGGAAAGATCATCTTCAAATGATTTACGGGCTGGAGAATCCGGCAACAGCGGATAGTTTTCCCAGTAGGTGGTCAGAGCTCTGAACAGAAAGGTAATAGGATGTTCGGGATAAGGCAATTTAATTTTTCTGTACACGTCCCTTGCCCGGTCGAACTGAAAATTGTAAACATGATCGACTCCTGCCTTGACCAGCTCATATGTGGCAGTGTCCTTCAATATTTGTGCCTGCATAGTATTTAAGCCGAGTGAGAAAGCAATCAGGATGAGTGCAACAAGCTTGCGGAACCTTTTGATTGAAGTCACGTTGAAAATAAAAATTTCGGTTAAAGGTAAATAATTTTTATTATTTGGTTACACCCCGCTTGCACGCCGAAAGGGGTATACCCCGGCGGGGTGTAAAAAATTTCGATAGGGTAAGCACAGTATTAAAGGGTCATCTATCATTACTGGCAGCATTATATATAACAATATTAAAAAGAATTGCAAAACATTAGTACAAATTATATTAAATTTACACTATCGAGAACTAATATCTTCATAAAATCATGAAAGAACAATTTTTCAGGTTTGAGTTATTGCTATTAATGGTTGTATTCATTTCTGCTTTTTCCATCGGATCAACTTCCGCTGAATACGCTAATTTTCCTTTAAAGGCAGGCATCAATGAAACCACCCATATATCTCCGGTGCAGTATGTGATCTTTTCCGGTATGTTGATTGACCGGGATATTGATGCAATGCAGGATCCGGAGGAAATGCTTACCAAGGAGGAAAAGAGACAGTTGAGGAAAGAGCAAAAGCAGCTGAAAAGGGCAGAACGTGCTGAAAGGAGGGCTTTGGAACGTGCTGAGCGTGCCGCAGAATCGGTTGTCGACAATCCCAATAATGCTGACTATATTTTGCTCGGTAAGAACCTGCCCCGCGGACGTGGAGTTCTACAGGCATTAAGCGGAAGGGTTCCCGGATTAATGATTTCTGAAGACGGGTACGTTATGGCTCACGGACCCAGCAGTTTTTACGGTGGTGGTACACCATTGTTTCTGGTGGATGAAATAGAGGTCAGCCGTGATTATGCAAATTCCATGTCAATCGAGGACATCGAACGTATTGAGATCTTTACGGGTCCTTCAGCTGCCATTTACGGAAGCAGGGTGGGGACGGCCGTGATTTCCATCTATACCGTTCACTCTGTGAATAAAGCAACTTCAGAGGATTAAGGGTGACGCTGTAAACAAGTTCATACCTTACAAATAAATATTATCTGTACCATAAAATTCACACTATACAAATAAGCTTTATCTGTACAGCGAAATTGACATAGCCTTTGCCACATCTGTATTAAAGTCCCATTCGGGCCTTACTGGCATGATGAGAAATTCATATTGATATTCACCCGGTTGGATCAGATATTTTACCAGGGGCTTTGCGCCCCAGCTGTTGTCTCCGCCAACCCCCATCTGCCGGTAATCGATGCACCATTCAATATAATCTCCGGGAATGATGTCAGTGATGTGGCGCTGGTCTTTCCGTTCCCCGTCATCAAAATCTTCCATTGCGTTCCTTAGTGCCGAACTGCTGAATACAGGTTTGCCGGCCGCCATCATTCCAAGTCCGTTTACATTGGTAAGCGCAAACCATCTGATCTCTGTCCTGTAGTTGTTTTCCTGTGGCCTTACATATAAAAAATTCTGATTGTTAACATCATCTGCATACTTTGAGATCAATGCCGAAGTAGATCTGTCGATATAATTTTCCCAGGGACCACGTCCAAAATAGACCATATTTGAATACGCTGCATGAATTCTCATACGCATTCCGATCCTTGGAATTTCAGGCAGGGATTTATCCGGAGTGTAAAAAGTATTCCTGATTTCAATCCGTCCGTCGTTGAATATCAAATAATTTGATTCCCACCTGGCATTCACTACCGGAATAAAGTAAAGTGCATCAACTTCAACGATTTCATCTGCAGGCTGATGCAGCTTAAATGAGATGAGTTCCATACTATCGGCTGCATGTTTCCATACGGCTGTGCGGACCGGCATCCGGTTGCCGTAATCATTGTCGGTTGGTGCCCGCCAGAAGTTTGGTCTGAGGGCTGTTTGCATCATTTCGCTCCCGTTGTTGACATATGAGCTGAGCCAGCCCTGGTTGTCAAAGCCGGCCGAGAAATCCTGACCTGCAACTACCGTGCCGTTCTGGCCCGTGGTAAAGGTAAGGCTTCCGGAAGGCAAGGTTGATAAGGGACCAACAGTAATAAACGGGATCTTAAATTGTTCATAAGCGATAACATGACCGGTGGGTATCAGGTTTTCAGGTTCCCGCTGCCTGACCCTGAAAATGATAAAATATTCACAGTTTGGCTTTACCTGGAGTTTGTCGAGGCTGACGGTAACCAGTTGTGTTTCTCCGGGAGGGATATTCAGCAAAGGCAGGATTCCGGTATTCATAATTTTTTTCCCTTTTCCGGATGTTTGGTCTGTCGGGTATGCTCCCTGATCCGTATGAATTGAGGACAGGGTTTCCATCAGAACAGGAATGCCATTTTCCTCTATGGTGTAATCAATGTCATACATACCCAGACCGGTAAATAAATGATCATTCCTGACCAGAAACTTGCCTGCGTTAATGTCGGCGACCTCGAATCTGACATTCTGATATACCTTTTTTACTTCGTACAGGGCTGGATGCGGCCGGCGGTCAGGTGAAACCAGACCATTTGCACAAAAATTATTATCGCTGGGCACATCCTCCGGACCGAAATCACCTCCGTACGCCCAGAATTTCTGTCCGTTCTCATCATACTGTGCAATGCCCTGATCAACCCAGTCCCATATGAATCCACCCTGCAGAACGGGATATTTTTCGATGATGTTCCAGTAATCCTGAAAATCTCCCACACTGTTTCCCATGGCATGTGCGTATTCACATTGAATGAGCGGACGGTCATGCTTTCCCAGGGCATACGCTTCCATCCTGTCAGCTGTCATGTACATCGGACAGTAAATATCCGTATTGTCTTCGAGGATGGCTCTTTCGTACTGGACTGGCCGGGTCGCATCACGATCCCGGATCCATGAATAGGTCGCTTTAAAATTGGAACCGTTACCCGCCTCATTCCCGAGTGACCAGATGATCACCGAAGGGTGGTTTTTATCCCGCTCAACCATACGGATGGTACGGTCCATATGAGCAGCAAGCCATTCCGGTTTATTTGCAAGGGTTTTATCAGGATTGTAACCGATACCGTGAGATTCGATATTAGCTTCATCAACCAGATATATGCCATATTCATCACACAGTTCGTACCAACGGGGATGGTCGGGGTAATGACAGGTTCTTACTGCATTAATGTTATTTTGTTTCATAAGTGCAATATCCTGCACCATGCTTTCTTCACTGATCACGTGACCCGTTTGTTCATCGTGTTCATGCCTGTTCACACCTTTAATATAAATTGGTTTACCGTTGATACACAACTGTCCGTTAATGATCTCCACTTCCCTGAACCCGATCTTTGAACCGGTTGCTTCCAGTTCCCTGCCGTTCTGATCTTTCAGTGAAAGTATAAGCCGGTAGAGATCAGGAGTTTCTGCCGTCCATTTCAATGGGTTTGCAACGTTATGGCGGAAAGCCACCTTCAGGGATTCACCGGGATTTATTGTAACCGGCATTGATTCTGTGAAAACAGAATTACCCGACTGTTCCTGTATTGTAAGTGCAATGGTATAGTCTCCGGACTCATATTCCTGGGATTCATTCTGCAGGTCTACAAAGACCGTCAGGTCGGCGTCCCGGTAATCGTCGATCAGGTCCGTATGCACAAAATAATCGTAAATATGGACTTTTGGAGTTGCATACAACATAACGTCCCGCTCAATACCGCTCAACCGCCAGAAATCCTGGTCCTCCAGATATGAACCGTCACACCACCGGTACACTTCAACGGCAAGGATATTTGTACCATTCACGACAAAACCGGTCACGTCAAATTCGACAGGTGTTTTCGAATCTTCGCTGTATCCAAGCTTTTCACCGTTAAGCCAGTAATAGGCGGCAGAATTGACACCGCCAAAATGCAGTATGATTCGCATATCCTGCCATTCTTCCGGAAGCCTGAAGTCTGTTTTATAGGATCCGACGGGATTGTAGTCCTTTGGTATCAGTGGCGGATCAGGTTCGTAAGGATATTTGCTGTTGACATAGATGGGATAATCATATCCCTGCATCTGCCAGTCGGAAGGAACAGGAATTTCCTTCCACGAGGATGCGTCATAGTCATTCCTGTAAAAGTCCGCCGGCCTTTCTGCCGGGTTTGCCGACCAGTGGAATTTCCATTTCCCGTTCAGCAATAAACACCAGGGTGATTCCATGTTTTGTTTACCGCGCAATGATTCACTGTCGGGAAAAGGTAAAAACCAGGCATGTGGTTTCAAAGTGTTCACTGAAGTGATAGTCGGATCCTCCAACTCCGGACCGGTCACCTGAGAAACAGCAACACCGGATAAACAAGTAATAAAGATTGATGCCAGCTGGATTTTCATTATTGCTTTCATTATTTATGGCAGTTGATTTTTAAATGGTTACTCAGAAAACATGTACTCAAGGTAACTATTTTTGTTTTATCAGGCAACAGGAATGAATATGATTTGTAATAAATTAAAGCTGACAAAAAACCGGCAAGCGATTTATCATCCGGAATGCATCTGCAACAAATGAAAAGATCGTTATATTCGTAATATATTGGACATAATAATGATTTACCTCAAAAAATGCAGGTAATCAAATTCAGACTTATTCAATTCATCTGACAATTTGTTGGTGCTGAACCGGCTTCCACTGTCCACAACATCATTGATGAACAGGATGTAAATATTCATAATTTCATTGGTAAATCATATAAATCCGTCATGTCAAATCAACTCAGAGAATCAGAGATCCGGTTACAAAGAATTTTAGAAAACAGCATTGACAAAAAAGACATTTTTGGAACCGTTGTCAGCATATACAACGTTCATGAAGACTGGGGGTGGACCGGTTCAGCGGGCAACCTTACCGGACAAAGCCAGTATTTTATTGCCAGTGTGACCAAATTGTATGTCACTGCCATTATTCAGAAGCTGAGGCAAATGGACAAATTGCAACTTGAGGATAAAATTTCAGAATATCTTACTTCAGATATTTTAAAAGATTTGCATGTCTTTAAGGGAAAAGATTATTCAGATCGGATCACGGTCAGACATTTGTTATCCAATACCTCCGGTTTACCGGATTATTTTCTCCAGAAAAAGCAGGATGGCATGAGTCTGGTTCGGGAACTTACCTCTGGTCACGATCAGAAGTGGACTTTCAGCGAAGCGATTCAAATATCCAAATCCATGCAGCCTCATTTTAAGCCAGGAGAAAAAGGGAAAGCATTTTACTCGGACACAAACTTTCAGCTGCTGGGCAAGATCATTGAAACAACAACGGACCGGCCCCTGCCGGAGGTTTTTACTGGATTCATCATAAATCCACTGGACCTGAAGAAAACATATCTGTATCAGGATATAAATGATACCACACCTGCAGAATTGTATTACAGAGATAACCACGCTCACCTGCCGCTTGCCATGACTTCCTTCTGGGCAGACGGCAGTATGGTTTCCACAGCTGAAGAATCGGTTGCATTCCTGAAAGCGTTTTTTGGCGGTCAGCTTTTCCCGGAGGCTTATTTAAGTGAGATGCAGGACTGGAACAGGATCTTTTTTCCATTTCAGTACGGACTGGGGATCGTAAGGTTTAAACTGCCTTTCCTATTATCGCCCTTTCGCAGGATTCCGCCAATAATAGGACATATGGGTACAACAGGAGCTTTTGCCTATTATTGTCCGGAAAAGGACACATATATTGCAGGAACCATCAACCAGGTCCACGATCCCGGTCTGCCTTACAGGTTGATCGTCAAGATTCTGAATATCGTAAACTGATTCACTTGGAACCTTAACAGTACAATCCAGGGCAGACGGGGCTCCGGGCTCCGGAATGAAAAAACCGGGTTCATTCCCGGGAAGAAAATACCGGGTTCACTCCTGTTTAATGATTTTTGTGGTGAAGGTTGATCTGCCGGCTTTTACTTCAACTATATAGAACCCGTCAGGAATACCGGTCAGGTCAAGTATGATTGAACCGTTCACCTTATAACTCCTGATCAGTCTGCCCTGCAGACTCAGAATCCTTACAGATGCATCTACCGTACCGGGAAGAAGAAGGTTGATATGATCCTGAACCAGGTTGGGATATACCTGTATGTCAGCATTGAGATCGACCCTGGATGGCTTTTCATAGACTTTTGTAACAATCTGTGAAGGATTAATATCCGGACTTCTGTCCGGCAGATCCTTCCACATTTTCAGTATGGCCTGCGCGATTTCGGTATTGTTGATGTATTTGCCGTAAACATAATCGTAATGTGTTGCATACGGTGCAATTACCTTTGCTCCTGCGCCGTGGGCGTAAAAAGGAATCAGGTGGTTGGTATGTGTGGTGGAAAGAAAAATGCCCGAAGGCAGCCTGCCTTCACCGTTGCCTGACAAAGGATAGCCTTTTACGGCATTGGAGTTTGAAAATTCCGGACCTACAAGATAACCGGTTTCATGATCACCGGTAATGATGAGCAGGGTTGATTCCCAGCTGCTGTATGTGTCCACCCAGTTCATGACGGCCTCAACGGCATCATTGAATTCATTCTGTTCCTCAATTACCCGTTCCATCTGTCCGGCATGGGCTGCCCAGTCAACCGCACCCCCCTCGACCATCAGTACGAAACCGTTATCGTTGTTGTCGAGTACGTTCAGTGCTGCCAATGTCATATCGGATAAGGTCGGGACATTCTGATTAAAAGGTATTTCATAGGCTTCAGGCGCTGCGCTCCTGCTTCTCCCCTGGTTCAGGGTGGATCCGGTTTTCGGGATGCCGATCAGGCGCAGGGGTGTTCTTCCCGAAGCCAGATTAACGAAATCGATGCTGTCGCGTATCAATGTCCATGGATCGGGTTTGCCATCCCCGTTAACATCCTGAATAGTCTGATTACCAAGGATCGTGGTGACAGCAAACAGGGTGCTGCCGTAATTCAGACCGTCCCAGGTTGATTTTCCGCCTATATAATTGTAATCTGAGGGTTCGACCGGTTGTCCGTTATTGTCAAAGTCCGGAGCACCGCATCCAATGATCACTGCAAGTTTTGAATCGATGATCATCTCGCTGGCTATTTCAACATAGTTGTTCCTGTTTGGATTGTGGGCTGAAAAGGCAGCAGGTGTAGCATGAGAAAAAGGAACGGTGGAAACCACACCGGCTGATTTACCATGCTCCAGCGCCCGGTCGGTAATGTTCTGAAGTTCATTGCCCTTATGGTCAACGCCGACTGCACCGGCGGCAGTCTTTTTACCGGAATACATGGATGTGGATGCAGGAGCCGAATCGGTAGACCCGTTATTAACATAAGTCGAATCAGTCCACGTCCTGAATGAATTGTAACCGGCACCATACTGATCAGGTGTATTTGCATACAGGGCCGGAACAGTTCTTCCCGGATATGTGCTCATGGCCGCATACAGGAAATCCGTCCCGGGTATCTGTTTCTGGAATGACCGTTCATTTCCTCCGTTGTAAAGGTTTGCGGCCAGCAATTGATTGTAACCCATGCCATCACTGATCATATAAATAACATTTTTCGGTACGGGCAGGGATTCTGTTCTTAAAAGATCCTTGCATAAAAGTCCGACTTCAGTGTTGTCGATATAATAACCAAACACATAATCGATCTCGTCGGCATACAGGTGAAAAAGCTCACTGCCTGCTCCCCTGGCATACAACGGTACAAGCATGTTGGTATGGTTCCGGCTGTTGAATTTCATGCCGGGCATCTCACCTTTGCCTTTGTCAACGACAGCATAACCATCAATGATGTTTGTCTTGTCGTAATCCGGACCGGTAAGGTACCCGGTCTCATGATCACCGGTGACGATCACCAGATTTTCCTCCCAGCCACCGTTGTTTTCGACCCATGCAATAACCGAATCGACCATCATGTTAAAATCCTGCTGCTCCTCGATCATGCGGTTGAGTTGATTTTCGTGCCCCGCCTTGTCAATGGCACCACCTTCAACCATAAGTACAAAGCCGTCGTTATTTTCTTTCAGGACGTTGATCGCGGCCAGCGTCATCTGATACAAATGCGGCACACTGTCATTTTTCTCCTTCTGATAGGGGAGGCTGTCAGAAACAGTTCTGGCCTGGTTCAATGTGGTGATACATTTTGCTGTTCCCAGCACGCGTTTTGGCGGATCTTGAGATGTCATAAGACTCACAAAATCAAGGCTGTCCACGACCAGGGTCCACGGATCTGACATCCCGTCCCCGTCAATGTCCTCAGGTTCCTTCCAGTTGTTTAAAGTGTCGATGCGAAAAGTATTTGAAGTACCGTGTACCAGTGAATCCCATGTGTCCTGACCACCTACATAATTGAAATTGAAGCGTTCGCTTTTCCTATCGCTATTATCGTCGTATAACGGATGCCCGCAACCCATGATCACGGACAGTCTGGATTCGAGCAACATGGTCATTGCAATTTCAACATAACTGTTCCGGTTGATGTTGTGGGTTGAAAACCCCGCAGGTGTGGCGTGAGACCAGTGCACGGAAGTAACAACCCCCGCAGACTTCCCGGCTTTGGCCGCCGTTTCGGTAATCAGCTCGACAGGATTTCCGAACATGTCAACACCGATTACATTGCTGGATGTTTTGGTCCCGGAAGCCAGGGTTGTTGCCGCTGGCGCGGAATCAGTATAATCTTTCTTTACATAATTGGTGTCGGTCCATGCCAGGGTTGAGTTATATTCCGTTCTGTAACCTCTGATGGACGGTGTGTCCGCAGGTGGTGCCTGAATGCCCTGATAGGTACTGGTGAAGTAATGTACCGGGAACTTCTGATATGCAGTACTGTCGACTCCATGCCAGTAATTGGTGGCTCTGATCTGGTTGATCCCCCATCCGTCGCTGATGAGGATAAAAATGTTCTTTGGTGGTTTGCCGGTCTCGGTATATGCTTCAGGTGACAAAAACAAAAGCATCATAACGATGCTAAAACCAACGGAAGAATGACAAGGCTTTCTGGATTTCATGTGACAGGCATTTTGTGATATCATGAACAAAACTAATCGTCGAAATGTTCAAAGATATGGATTTATTTGTGAATTGATAATTGATCCTGGTTTCATAGTGGCAGCAACCATCCTTTAATGGCTTACGGATAGTGCACATCGCAGACAGTGCCACCATCAAAGATCATTGTCAGCACCTGCAAAGAAAAGAACAAAGTACTGATCTATAAGGTACCTGAAGAAGCGCGGACGGAATCGGCATATTGCGCAGCAGCTTCTTTGTTCCATGTGATGGTAGCCGTGCCGTATTTGAAGTTCGCGTTCAGGAACGGAAAAGATAATGACACATCTTCAGTTTCTGCAATACCCTGGCCAATTCTATCAATCAATGTTTGCATGTCATACACATACTGAACCGTAAGTTTTTCCAGATTTCCGCGCTGCCAGCTGTGTCCGCCGTGTATAACCAGTTGTTCGAGGTTGATTCTGTTGACAGGATCTTCCAGGTACCGTATGAGGTTTTCCATGCCCTTAATAAAAGACAGGAAAGCATCATAGTTGAAGAGCCATACACCGCTGCCCGAACCTATTGCATCACCCGTGAAAACCAGATGCTTTTCTTTCAGGAAGAACAATGTTGAATGTTGGGTGTGGCCCGGAACTTCCATGGTGCTGATCACATAACCTCCGCCGAGATCAATGGCAGCATTCTCTGCAAAGTAGGTGGTCCGCTCTTCAGGAAACCGGGTTACACCTTTGAATTCGTTCTCAGAAAGCAAAAAAGCCGCACCGGGATCTTGCGCAAAAGCAGGAAGCATACCCAGATGGTCGCCATGATTGTGGGTAACGGTGATCAGGAACTCTTTATCGCCCACACGGTCATATACAATAGACCTCAGGGATTCCGTTGCCGTGTTATCCCATTGTATTGCATTGGACAGATCAATGAGCAGGGCTTTATCCTCCCCGACAACCAGATACATATCAGAACAGTTGTTCATACCGGTTACCTGTCCGTTTTCATCCATGTGCATACCGGCAGGATTGCTGTCGTTGGCATCTTCAATATGGTAAACGCCATCGGCCAGAACATCAACAGT
>JAFGRC010000028.1 GCA_016935355.1 Bacteroidales bacterium | reverse complement strand
TATTTTTATATGCAAAGGAAGTATTTTCTTACAATACATGAAAGTACAAGACAGACATTTTGAAACCATCTGGTTAAAATCAGGGGATCCGGAAACGATACAGGTCATCGATCAACGTTTTCTTCCGTTTGATTTCAAAATTGAGGATATCGCCACCGCGGAAGACATGTATACCGCCATCCGGGAAATGCATGTAAGGGGAGCTCCACTGATAGGGATTGCCGGGGCTTTCGGACTGTATCTTGCCTTGTTGAATATTGCGGATCATGATGAAGTCGATTCGCGGGTACGGAAAGCTGCCGTTATGCTCAAATCGGCAAGACCGACTGCAGTCAATCTGGCATGGGCGGTTGACAGGGTGCTGCTGGAAGTTGAAAAGGCGGGAAACATTGAGGAAAAGAAGGAAAAAGCACTTGAAACGGCCCGGCAGATCATCGATGAAGAGCGCATAAGCTGTTTGAAGATTGGTGAATACGGTCTGAAGATCATTGAAGAGATCAGCAGGTCAAAAAGAGGGCAGACTGTCAACATTCTTACCCATTGCAATGCAGGCTGGCTTGCCTGCATTGATTATGGCACGGCAACCGCGCCGGTTTATCTGGCACATGACAGGGGCATTAAAGTGCATGTAGTCGTTGATGAAACGCGACCCAGAAACCAGGGTGCCCGGCTTACATGCTGGGAACTGCAACAGCACGGAGTGCCTTACACACTTATAGTTGATAACGCAGGGGGACATATGATGCAGCGTAACATGATCGATCTGGTCATTGTCGGCAGCGACAGGGTATCACCCTATGGCGATGTCGTGAACAAGATCGGGACCTACCTGAAGGCACTTGCTGCAAGGGATAATCACATCCCGTTTTATGCTGCCCTGCCTTCTTCATCAATCGACTGGAACCTTCAGGAAGGAGCTTATGAAACCCCGATTGAAGAGCGCGACGGACATGAAGTAAGACATATGGAAGGAATGGTAAATGAATGCTATACTGATATGCTGATCGTGTCTGAAAATACACCCGTTGCAAATTTTGGCTTTGATATAACACCTGCCCGGCTGGTAACCGGACTGATTACTGAAAAGGGTATTGCAGGAGCCAATTATAAAAGCATTATGAAATTGTTTCCAGAAAAAAATAAAAATCTGTTTCCATGACAAAAATAGCGATAATCGGAGGCTCGGGATATAAAATACCGGATGACCTGAGCAGATTAAAAAGTTCATCCCTTAAAACCCCTTACGGCGTGCCGGGTTCCGACATATATACGGGAAAGATTAATGGGCGGGATGTGATCTATATGTCAAGATTCGGTAATGGCAATCCGATAAACATTACCGGTATAAACTTTATGGCCAATCTTTATGCTTTAAAGGATCTCGGTTGTGAAGTTATCCTGTCAACATCTGAGTGTGCAAGTCTGCAGGAAGAGATCTGTCCGGGTGATTTTATCATACCCGACCAGTTTATTGATTTGACAAACAACAGAATAAAAATTGATCATGATGATGACATCACGGATAAAATGAGTAGCGGCAATATGGCAGATCCCTTTTCTGAAGAATTACGGGATCATTTGACAGAAGCTGCGATCGTACAGGGGATCACCGTGCATAATAAAGGCACTGTCATTACAATTGATGGATACCGGCATGCTACAAGGGCGGAATCAAATCTCTACCGCAAATGGGGAGGGGATATCATTGATATGACCACCTCACAGGAAGTTATCCCGGCCAAGTTTCTGGAGGTCCCTCTTGCGCAGGTTTCATTATGCACGGCATATGACAGCTGGCGAAACATCAAGGATGAGGATCCTGTACTGCATTATGCCGAAATGATCCGGTCCGGATATGAAAAAATTGCAAGGATCATTGATTATGCCGTTAAGAGGATCCAGGAAGAAGAATAGGCTGATCTTTAATGCAGCGAATTGAATATCCGTTGAATATACCGCTTGAACCGATGCTGACCAGGGTAATATCATAACACATGGAGCAGGTCAGGTGTCGCTCAATTTGTGTTGCTTCAGTGCTGCTCCACCAAAATCCTTATTGGCCCTTATATTCGAATGTTTCAGTACTTGCTGAACGATATCCCCCGGGGAGTGCAGCAAAATTGGTTTCGTTTGTATCTCCGGCATTTGGCAGATCCCAGTGTTCTGTTCCGGATTCTTTGAGTTTACCTCCTGCTGCATCTACACCACCAAGATATTCGGTCAGTGTTGTACACTCTTCATCGGTTGGAACATGCCATCCGGCCGGGCAGATATTACGACTATCGGTAAACAGGAATGAGTTATACAATGCACCGTACGTATCTTTGTTAGCAGCTTCATCATTATCATACCAGCAGTAAGCACCTTTCGTTAGATTCTTCCATTCAGTAAAATCAATTTCATTTGGTATCGGATCACCGTTCCGATAGTGTGTGACTTTAAGGTTTTCAGTCATCCATTCTTGTGTGCCGACAGCAACTATATGGTAAACGTTTCCAACACCATCTTTTACAGTGTTATTAGCGTTATCCTGTTGTTTCTCGCAGGCAGTTATGAGCATCAACACCAATATTATTAATGCACGTTCCGACGATCCGGGATTTTTTGTAAGAATACAACATTTACATAATTATTTCATTTTTAGCAAATAAAATTCAATGATATCATTAGTATTTGCAATTTTCTGAACTAATTATTAATTTCGCAAACCCTGAATTCAGGGTGAATATTCAAAAAGGTCCCATAGCTCAGCCGGTTAGAGCATCTGACTCATAATCAGGGGGTCGCTGGTTCGATCCCAGCTGGGACCACATTATTTTTAAGCCATAACACTAAAAATCAATGTTATGGCTTTTTAAATTACCTGTTTTTTCCCTGATTCTTCCCGGTAATTAAGCAACCAGGCAACTGATCTCCCCCCTCTGGTTGATTATATCATTGCTGAAAAAGATCGCGGCTTATAAGGGCTTATAATTGGATTATTCAGAATTCCTTTTGACAAAATGAAAATACAGGCTATTTTTAATATGTTATATATGAAATGCATATATATTCTGTTGGCAAACAGTTATCTTTTTGAGCGGCCAAAAACCGCTCAAAACAGGAGATGTTGTATCCTGGCGGTGAAACAACATGGCATAATGATAATTGCTCATAGCAGGAGTAAATACTGCCATATATAAAGTCTGCCATTGCCCCTCAACCTCAAGCTTTACTTCACCCCAATCAAACTCACACACACCGCCGGGATGATACTTCTGACGAATAAATGCTTCTTTCCTTTTCGCTTCTTTTTCAATAATGGTGTTACATACGGTCGTATATCCAATATCGTATCCCTTCTCTTGAAGATACTCCAGTATTTCGATCTTTTTCATTACCTGTTTATGAAGACCCCGAATGCGCTTTTGCTCATTTTTCTCCAGCAGCCGGTCTATCTCCCTGCTAATTTACTGGGTGAGCTTTCTTTTATTGCGGTTTTTGTTGTTATACTTCGGTGCCTGAACGATATTTTCTATGAGCACTTCATCTCCTTTGCCAGAT
>JAFGRC010000142.1 GCA_016935355.1 Bacteroidales bacterium | reverse complement strand
TCAAATGCATCTGTTAACCGGCTGATAAATCTCCGGGTGTTTACAACATAATTGTGAATGCGCTGATGTTCTTTCACATTTTTCACACCTTCCTCTATTTTTATCAACTCATTTTTCAGATCAACGGCTCCAAGAAATGATACCCCGGGAATCAGCTTGTGGGCTTCCATGCCCAGTTCTTTATATTTCTTTTCCGAATCATATTTTTCCATACTGTCCATGATTGGTGGCGCATTTCGTTTGAAAGTCAGCAACATATCAATGATAAACCGTTCATCATCACCGGCCAGTTTTTTCAGCATACCAAGATCATACACCATTGGACAAAATGGTTTTAGCAGTTCGTAAATACAGTACCCATCAAGGCACAAAGATAAGCATTTTATCCTTTTACCTGAATTTTCAGTACTACACTTGTATCGCCTTAACCATGGCCCGGATTTTGCAATAAAACAGCTGAATGATTATTTTTGCAGGTTCATGTGTATATAATTATATTTCCAATGGTCACACAGTTCGTTCCGGTTTATCGGGTGAACCTTCATATTACAGTAAAGATTTTCATGCTTGCATGTGTTTTCAAAGATATGGTGGTTTTATGAACAAATGTGCCACTTAAAATACCTGGATATGAATAAGTTTTTCCTGCTGACCGTCCTGCTGATTATTTCTGTGAATGTGGTGCTTTATCCGCAATCATACAGATATGGCGCCGACAGTATTCAATGTCTCAGTTCACTTTCTGTGATGAGCGAATTTGCCAAAATGGAACTGTATGATGAAGCATATGATTCATGGAAATACTGCTTCAGCAATTGTCCGGCCGCAAGCAGAAACATTTATATTATCGGTACCGGTATTCTGAAGAACAAAATTGAGAATGCAAGCCAGACGGTATCCAAAAACAACTTAATTGATACGCTGATGTTGCTCTACGACCACAGAATCGAATATTTCGGACAGGAAGGTTACGTATTGGGCAGAAAGGGAATCGACATGTTAAAATACCGGCCTTCAGAACCAGAGTCTGCATACGGATTGCTTCAAAAGTCGGTCACAATTGAACAGCGAAATGCCGAAGGAGCCGTACTGGGCAATCTGATGCAGGTTTCCGCAGCTTTATACAGGAATAATACCATACCGGTGCCGGAATTAATGGATAATTATTTCATGGTCATTGATTTTCTGATTGATAACAAAACCATTCCGTCTGATCAATATAATGCCGTTGTCGAAAGCATTAACAATATATTGATGGAGAGCGGAGCAGCAAGCTGTGAATTGCTCGAAGTGCACCTGTTGCCGAAACTTCAGAATCATTCTCAAAACGTTGAATTGTTGAAAAGTATCATATCGCTGGTGAACAAAACCGGCTGTATCGGATCCGATCTGAATTTAACTGCGACCGGATTGCTTTTCAATGCAGAACCTACGTCAGAAATGGCTATATATCTGGCTAACAGTTTTTTAACTGCAGGAAATTATTCCGGAGCAAATGAGTATTACAGCAAGGCTGTCGAACTTGAAACCAATAAGACCAGAAAAGCCGGTATTTATTGCCAGATGAGTCTGGTTGCCCAGCAGCAGACCAGGCTGGAGGAAGCAAGAGATCTGGCATTAAAAGCCCTTGAGATACAACCTGACATGGGAGACGCCTATATTGCCATCGGACTGGCATACGCTGCATCGGGCAGCATTTGTGGCGCTAATACTTTCGAACGCGCATCGGTGTACTGGGCTGCCGTTGACAAGTTCACGGAAGCAAAAACCATTGATCCTTCGGTCACAGCAAAGGCTGATGCGCTGATCAACCAATACATGCCATTCTTCCCGGATAATGAAACAGCCTTTTTCAACGGATACCTGGATGGAGATCAATATACCATAGGATGCTGGATCAATGAAACTACTGAAGTACGGACCCGAAAGTTCCCATAGTCTGGTTCAGATCAAGCCCTCAATGATCCAACCATATCGATCCAGGTAACATGCAGGAACATTCCCGGTTTAAGGAACGGGTGAACAGGACTTACAGCTTATTGATGAAATTGATCATCAGATCGTTGGGTTCCATTCCAAGCGTATCTTTGGAATAGAGGAGTTTGATGCGGTTCACGAAGTACATATCAGACTTTTCCCTGTTTTTGGTTTCTATTTTGCCCCTGTGATTGCAGTCAAAAAAATTCTTTATATAATTATAAGTCACACCTGACACATTCACCATACCTACATGACCACCCTGCTCCATTCTGCTTGCAATATTAACCGTATCGCCCCAGATGTCGTATGCCAGGCGTTTTTTCCCGACAACACCTGCCACAACGGGACCTGTATGGATGCCTATCCGAAGTTCCCAGACAGGAAGATTTTGCAATACCTTCGCATCATTAAGGGTATTCATGTAATGCTGGATTTCAAGACTGGCAAGCACAGCGTCAAAAGGATTGCTTTTGTTGCTCAGGGGAAGTCCTCCTGCAAACATATAGGCATCGCCGATGGTCTTGATTTTTTCAAGGTAATGTTCCTCAATGATCTCATCAAATTTGGCAAAATATCCGTCCAGAATGTTCACAAGATCTTTTGGTTCCAGCGTCTTGCTGATCTTTGAAAAGCCCTTGAAATCAGCAAAAACCACGCTCACCATCTTATAGTGCCTGGTTCCTGCCCGTCCTTTGGTCTTGAGTTGCTTTGCTACCTCAAACGGAAGAATGTTCAACAGCAGTTTTTCGGATTTTTGTTGTTCATCCTCAATGGTTTGCTTTTGAATGTTGATTTTTGCTTTCTGGTCTTCCAGCAAAAGATTTGCCTTTTCAAGATTTCTGGCAATCTCTTTCATCTTTGCAAACTGCTTTTGCATCCTTTCCTCCTTCAACCGGAAGTCAGTAATGTCCATTTCAACGGCCAGAAACCGGCCGGGATTCCCTGAGCAGTTTAATCCCGGAGATACAAATGCCTGTATCCATTTCGACAGCCCTTTCACAGTTTTAATTTCACAGATGAAGTCGACCGGGTGTTTTTCTTTTATGCATGCATTCAGACTTTCCCTTACATCCTGTGAAGCATACATACTGAATATGCTGGAACAGTCCGGTTTGTCATTGCCTGCCGGACCGCAGCCATGCATCTTTCTAAAACCATTGGTCACCCACTCCAGTTTACCATCTGCATTAAAAACAGCGATTGATAATGCAGGATTTTCAGATGCCGATGTCATGATCTTATCAAATGTATCCATTTCTTTATGTTGCCAATCAACAGTCCGTAAAGCAAATACCCGGGCTTTTGTGCAAGCCCGGACCGGGTGCAGCAAATGCGCATATACAGATTTTTACGGCAGTACCGCATAGCAAAGCCGATATATGAAGGTTTCGGCAGACTGTCTTCTGAAATCAATACCAACAAAGTGAAAATATGAGATATTAAACGTATAACATATAATAAAGTTATACCCATATCCTGTTTTCTGTAAACAGTTCCTTAGCGCAAATATGAATGCTGTAAATACGCTGCCCTGAACTACAGGAATGCGGTAAGGGTTTCCCTGATGATGTTGACCGATTCCATCAGTTGATCCTCTGTAATTACCAGTGGCGGTGCAAAGCGGATGATATGGTCATGTGTGGGTTTTGCAAGCAATCCGTTGTTCTTAAGTTCAATGCATATGTCCCATGCAGTTCTGCCATCTTTAGGACGGATGACAATGGCATTCAACAGGCCCTTTCCGCGCACTTTTTCAACCATTTCGTGACTTTTTTCCAGTATGATCAATTCTTCCCGGAAAATGTTCCCCAGTTTTTCCGCATTTTCAGCCAGCCGTTCATCTGTAATTACCTTTAACGCAGCCACTGCAACGTTTGACGCAACAGGATTCCCGCCGAAGGTGGACCCGTGTTCACCCGGCTTAATGCATAACATAATTTCATCATCGGCCAACACGGCAGAAACTGGCAATACTCCGCCGGAAAGTGCCTTACCCAGGATCAGTATGTCAGGTCTTACATTTTCATGATCACATGCAAGCATTTTTCCCGTACGCGCCAGACCCGTCTGAACCTCATCAGCAATGAATAAAACGTTGTGTTTCCTGCACAAATCGTATGCTCCTTTGAGATAACCCGGATCAGGTACAAATACGCCCGCTTCACCCTGAATGGGCTCGACCAGGAATCCCGCCACATTATGTTCCGTTAACGCGTTTTCAAGCGCCTTGAGATCATTGTACGGAATAACGGTAAATCCGGGGGTAAACGGGCCATAACCTTTGTAGGAATCCGGATCGGTTGACATGGATACTATGGTGATCGTCCGTCCGTGAAAATTGTTCTCGCATACAATAATCCTGGCCTCATTTTCCGGCAGACCTTTCTTGTCGTACGCCCATTTCCTGCATAGTTTTATTGCGGTCTCCACTCCTTCGGCACCGGTATTCATGGGTAGCAGTTTGTCGTAACCCAGCAGTTCAGTCGCGTATTTTTCGAAAGATCCCAGACAGTCATTAAAAAACGCCCTGGAAGTCAGTGTAAGCCTTCTGGCCTGCCTGATCATGGCCTTTACAATTTTAGGATGACAATGGCCTTGATTCACAGCAGAATATGCTGAAAGAAAATCATAATACTTTTTACCTTCCACATCCCATACAAAAACTCCTTTTCCTTTGGTCAGCACAACCGGTAGAGGATGATAGTTATGCGCGCCATAACTGTTTTCGAGATTTATAAAATCCTGACTAGTTTGTTTTGTCATATTGCACTCCCCATATTAATTTTGATACTTTGAATTTTTTTACGCAAGTATTGAATTTTTATTCAAAAAAAATATGATAAAAAGCATCTTCATGTGCAAAAATACAATTTGTATTCAATAATTTCTCCTGAAATAATTGCCTGTTAAACGGCAAGTTTAAAAGCTTACCCTGAATTTAATATTCAAAAGCGTGCCCGTCAGATAGTTGGGTACGGTAAAATATTGGGCATACCTTCCTGGTTGCTTATGTATCATGACTGGAAACATACTGAATATAACCCTTAATCCGGTTTTATTTTAGTGTGTTGACCGCGACAATTGAACTGTACAGTTCAAGAGACGTATGATACATGAATAGTCCCGGAATTACCGCTACCTGTCGTCATTACTGAATTTGAAGTCTCCCCGCCGCAAAGCCTGAAAGAACTTGGCCCAGGCAACTGCATTGAACAGCTGGTAAGTCGGGTATGTTCCCCGTATAAAGGTCTCCTGGTACTGTTGTTCCATAATATACTTAAAATTTGCCCGGGCACTGGGCTCCTGATCCATGATGATCTGCGTGCGGATCAGTGCGATGTTCCGCCTCGCCCGTTCCATATCATCGTCCGGCAGCTCAAGGTTCAGAAAAGCCTGTTTGAATTCTTCATAGGTCCTCCAGGGGTAAATCACAGCTTCTTCAATTACAAGTGTATCCATCTGTAGCGCAACATCCACATTCATAAAGCTCGTAGGAAGATCGTCCGGTATGTAAAGGCGTTTGCTTTTATATCCGACGGATGATATGAGCATTGTATCATTTTCCTCCACAACGAGGGAAAAATTGCCGTAATTGTTGGTAATAGCGCCCCGGAAGTCGTCAAGTATCAGGATGTGTGCAAAGGGTAATGGCCTTAAAAGCTCATCCGTTACCTTTCCGGTCAGCTGTACGAGTTTTTTTTCCTGGGCATCAACCAATGCCGGAAGCAGGAATATCAATGCTATGGAAAATCCCAGATACCTCATTCAAACCATTATTCTTTCTGCCCTTGGCGTTCACAGGACTTACTTACCGGTTTCAAAAATAATCAAAATGTTATATATTTCTAAGTTTTACATTACGGTACTCATTTTGCCCCGCACGGACCACTTCAAAAACAGTACCATTCTGACCATAACAGGCAGTCCGATAAGCATGGAATTTATCATAAGGTTAGTCTTCCTGAGCCCGGGCATTTTTTTCTTTAAAAAAAATGGGCTAATTTTAGTAATCCGTAATGAAACCGTAATACAATGTTTAAGGAAAAGGACCTGATTCAGCTTAAAAAACATGGAATAAACCTCAGACAGGCAGAAGAGCAATTGCATTTTCTCAGGCAGGGATTGCTTTTTGCCAAAATAGCAAAAACTGCTGCAACCGGGAAAGGTATCAGGAAGCTGAACAATAAGATGGTTCAGGAATATTTAAACAGCTATGAGCAATCAGCTTTCCATAACCGCATCATTAAGTTCGTACCGGCATCAGGTGCAGCGACCAGAATGTTCAAGGCACTGCATGAAGCAAACAATCTTTGCCGTCAGCCTGATTTCAATCCCAAAATTTTTCAGAACGAAGCATACCAGCATGTTGCAGAATGTTTTAACCGGCTCAGGGATTTTGCTTTCTATCCCAGGCTGGAACAAATCATGAAAACAAATGGCAACAGTCTTGAATCAGCACTGAAAAACCGGCACTACCACCTGATCCTGAACTTTATGCTGGGCCCGGAAGGACTTAATTATGGCAACTTACCCAAAGGACTGATCGCATTTCATAAATATGAAGATGGTGCACGGACTGCATTTGAGGAACACCTTGTCGAAGGAGCCGGTTATGCCGCCACATCCGGCAACAAGGTCAGCATACACCTGACGGTATCCCCGGAGCATGAAAGGCTGTTTCTTGACCTGATGAAAAATACGGGGAAAAAATATGAAAAACGTTACAATGTAAAGTATGACATCACCTTTTCCATGCAGAAACCTTCCACCGACACCATATCACTGGATGACAACAACATGCCTTTCAGGGAACCGGACGGAAAGCTTCATCTGAGGCCAGGCGGTCATGGTGCATTGCTCGAAAACCTGAACGACATTGATGCAGATCTGATTTTTATCAAGAATATCGACAATGTTGCGCCCGACCGGAACAAGACAGACACGATCACTTACAAGAAAGCGCTTGCCGGTGTGCTGCTCGAATACCAGCAACAAATTTTTACTTACCTGTCGTTACTGGAAAAAACCGATGATGTAACGGATGAGCTGATAAAAGAGATCAGCGCCTATCTTCGAGATAAACTTGGTACATCCAAAAATATCGATACGAATACCGGTAAGGAAGAAACGGTAAGGTATCTGCAGCAAAAACTGAACCGGCCCATCCGTGTCTGCGGAATGGTGAAAAATTTGGGAGAACCTGGCGGCGGACCGTTTTGGGTTGCCCAGACCGATGGCAGCATATCATTGCAGATCATTGAATCTTCACAGGTGAATCATAAAAATCCTGAACAGGAAGCCATGTTCAACAGTTCAACACATTTCAATCCGGTAGACCTGGTGTGCGGTGTAAAGGACTACCTGGGGAAAAAATTCAACCTGTTGCAATACCGGGATCCGAATACCTGTTTTATCAGCAAAAAATACAGGAACGGAAGATCCCTGAAGGCATTTGAGTGGCCCGGACTGTGGAACGGTTCTATGGCGGACTGGAACACAGTTTTTGTCGAAGTACCGGTTGCAACATTTTCACCGGTCAAGACCCTGAATGATCTGCTCCGTCCCGAACATCAATAATAATGGTCATTGCGGTCAATACACGTTTGCTGATACACGACAGGCTGGAAGGGATCGGAAGGTTCGCACATGAAACGCTCAGGATACTGACCCGTGATCATCCGGAACATCAGTTTATATTTATTTTCGACCGGAAATTCAGCGATGAATTCGTTTATTCGGATAATGTTCTGCCGGTGACAGGATTCCCGCAGGCAAGACATCCTTTGCTCTGGTACGCTTTTTTTGAAATGATGGTCCCGGCTATAATCAATAAACATAAGGCCGGACTTTTTCTGTCACCTGACGGATGGCTCTCCCTTCGATCTGACGTGAAATCCCTGCCGGTCATTCATGACCTTAATTTTTTTCATTTGCCCGGATACATTCCATGGCATATCCGTCAATACTATCAGTATTTTTTTCCAAAGTTTGTCAGTAAAGCCAACCGCATCGCGACCGTATCCAGTTTCAGCAAAAGGGATATTGTATCTTTATTTCATTATGATCCCGGTAAAATAGATGTAGTGTACAACGGTGCAAATGAATGCTTTAAGCCCGTCACAGAAGAAGTCCGGCACCTGATACGGGAAAAATACACACGCAGTTGTCCCTTCTTTTTATCTGTCGGACTGATCCATCCCAGGAAAAATGTGACGGGACTGATCAAGGCATTTGATGGATTCAGGAAATCTTCTGAAAGCAATGTAAAACTTCTGATAGTGGGATCAAAAAAATGGTGGACAAATGATATGCAGTCGGCACTCGACGCAGCCGCTTTCAGGGATGAGATCATTTTTACGGGACGGCTGCCTGATGAAGATTTAAGAATGATCACAGCATCAGCTTTGGCACTCGTATATGTCTCCCATTTCGAAGGATTCGGAATTCCCATGCTTGAAGCCATGTATTGCGACACCCCAGTGGTTGCATCCAAAATTACAGCTTTGACTGAAGTCGGCGGAGATGCGGTTCTTTATGCCGATCCTTCTTCCGTTGAATCCATTAAAGCAGCCATGCTTTCTATGTATCGTAACAGCGATTTGCGCTTGAACCTGGTTGAAAAAGCGAGAATACAACGGGCACAGTTCAGCTGGAAAAGGACGTCTGAACTCCTGTGGGAAAGCATTGTGAAATGTTCCGGTCTCCAGGGATAATCAAAAACAGGTAGTACGGATGACAGCACTTTCTGAATCCCGCCATCATATCGTCCCGATAGGATCAATATCGCTATCGGGACTGATAAGATTAAACTTCTTTTAACAAGTTGCAGGTCTATGAATACAAGGGAGGAAGCGCTTTCCTGGCTTCCCGGTCGGGATCATTCTGCAACCCGGAAACGTCATCCAGCACCATGGTTTCGCCATTTTCACGGGTGTAGGGTGACCATTGGGGCAGTTCGCTTCCATTCGGATCTCCTGTCTTCATAAATGCCAGCAGTGCATTGGCCATTTTGGCGGAAAGTGCCCTGGGTCTTGCCCCACCTCCTGTATGCGTCAGCATGACATCCGTATTGTAAAACCAGAAACTGATGTCCGAGCAATGGAAAGCGCGTTGCCTACCGTCAAACAACGGCGGCTGCCAGCAGAACCATGCAACATAGACCGGAGCATCCTGCCTGGATTTCTGATCTGCAAGCGCCACGAGACTTTGACGTGTACTGCTGGTCATAGACCAGATTTCAATCGGTCTCTTATCCGGGAAATTTTTTGCATATGCATCCACAATCTCTGAGGTTCTTTCACCATACCTGCTTTGTAACCTTTCCTTGACACCATCCAGGGTGATGTCCTCCAGGGATGCATCATCCCTGTTGACAGCAGATTCGTTCATGGTTGAACAGATGATCATGGGAACATCCGCTGCCAGCGGTGTGGGTTCAGGATAATACGGGTGTTGCGGCAGATACAGGCCGTCCACAACGGGACTGAATCCCCTGCGCCCGGTGACTTGAGCCCCGGCCATATCTTCGGTAAGTTTCTGTGATGCCGCTGTCGCCAGCGCATAATAGTCCTGCCACGGCATTTCCTGCAACCGGTCAATTTGCGCCGGCGACAAACCTGCCTCCCTCAGGACATATGCTCCCAGCCTTTCTGAATATTCCTTGTCACCAGATTGTAAACCTGCACCACTCAACACAACTGCTTTATGGAAAAGTCCCTTTGCAACCGGCATGGCAGTGGTTGTGGTGACTTTAGCACCGCCACCCGACTGTCCCATGATGGTAACATTATTCGGATCACCTCCGAAGTTCTCTATATTGTCGCGGATCCATTCCAGGGATGCAACAATATCGAGCATGCCTGCATTGCCCGATGCAGCATATTTCTCACCGCCCACACCTGCCAGGTTGGTATATCCCATCGGTCCGAGACGGTGATTGATTGAACAAAATACGACGTCTCCCAGTCTGGCAAAGTTTTCACCATAATAACCGTTCTGTTCTATACCGTTGCCATTTGTGAATCCTCCGCCATGCAGCCATAGCATAACCGGACGTTTCCTGCCGTCATTGTATCCGGGTGTGTACACGTTAATGGTAAGGCAATTTTCACTCACATCATCATAATTCCAGGCGTCCTGAAAGGACTGATATTTGTTCGCATATCTGTTTTCCATATTCTGAGGGGCCGTATTCCCCCACCAAACGGCCGGGAAAACTTCTGTCCACGGTTCAGGCTTCTGCGGAGGCATGAAGCGGTTTGACCCGGTGGTATTCGCTCCGTAAGGAATACCCAGAAAATAATAAATATCCCTCAGGATATACCCCTTTACTTTGCCATAGGTTGTTTCGGCCACAGCAATGTTATCACCGATAAAAAGGATCTGTCCGTCATCCTCACGGCCGGGTGCGGCACATGATGTGAGGTACAATGGTGAAGCCAGGGTCAGTCCGGCAGCACCGGCTCCCATCGTCTGAAAAAATTGTCTTCTGTTTGTTTTCATGTGTATATAATTTGATTTTTAGTGGTCACATGTAGTCTCCATGTTTGCAAATTATATTATTCGCTGGCGCTCATGAGATCGCTTTGCTAAGTTCATGCTTGTTTACTCACTTTGTTCGTGAGATCGCTTCGCTAAGTTGTGTCTGCAAAACATGGAGGGTTGATAATATCTGATTAAATGGTTTAATAAATCCTGATTCATTATTTGAACAGCTGTGGTGCGAATTCAGAAAGATATATCCTCCAGTTCGGCCAGGTATGCCCTCCTGTGCTCTCCCTGTAAACGTAATTGAAATCATGTTCATCCAGCTTGTTGCGCAGTGTGATCACACTTTCATACAGAAAATCATCAACACCGCAGGCAATCCAGTACAGCTTATAACCGGCATTCTTTAGTGCCTCGATTTTCTGATCGCGGTTGGGATCAGTCTGTATTCCCATATTGCTCATATCCGTCATTCCCATGCTCATAACACCTATATAATCAAATGTCCCGGGATAGTTGAAGGTCAAGTTCATGGTCTGCAAACCGCCCATGGACAAACCCGACACCGCACGGTTCGCTTTACCGGTCAGAACCCGGTATTGGCTTTCAATATAAGGGATCACGTCTTTTACCAGGCTTTCTTCAAACATCATATTGCCCATACCGCCTGCTGCCCCCTGCTGTGCTGACATGGGGGGTCTGTGACCGGGAGCTGCAGTCTGTCCCGGATTACCGTTGGTCATCACCACGATCATGGGTCTAGCCTTCCCCTGAGCGATCAGGTTATCCAGAATATAGTTTGCCCTTCCGAGGGTCGTCCATGCATCCTCATCCCCTCCTCCGCCGTGCAGGAGGTAGAATACCGGATAGCTTTGCGTACTGGTTTCATATCCGGGAGGTGTATACACGTACATCCTCCTGTTCAGTCCCAGTGTGGGTGAGTCATACCAGACTTTAGACACTGTCCCGTGCGGGACATCGTTAACGGCATACAATTCCGATTCTTTACCCGGCACCAGCAAAACGCTGGCATTCCGTGTGCCGTCGCGTTTGATCTGTGAGTTGGCGGGATCAAGAACCTGTACACCGTTGACATAAAGTGAATAGCCGTAAAATTCGGGCTTCAGGGGGCCGATCGTGACCGACCACAGACCTGTATCGTTCCGGGCAAGTTCAGATATTTCACCCATCTGCATCCACTCACCATTGACAGAAACATTTGTTGCTTCCGGAGCATACAGGCGGAACACCACTTTATTATCCGGCAGTATTTCAGGAGAAACCACCGCGCTTCTCAACTGTGCCTGTATTTCCAAGCACGTTAATACAAAAACAATCAACATGAAAGCTGATTTCAACCTGCCCGCCAACAGTTTACTGACTTCAGGCAGATTCAACATAAACAACCTGACATTTTTCATGATCATAATGATATATTGGTTAATAGGTTTTATGAATTGGTTAATATT
>JAFGRC010000141.1 GCA_016935355.1 Bacteroidales bacterium | reverse complement strand
TCAATATATTCACAAAAGAAGATGAAAATATGATCATGGTAAGTTACACAAGACCAATTTAATAACATAAATATATACTTGTGAAAAGCAAAACCAAATACACCAGTATTGAAGAAGGTGGTTTATGGCTGGTCAGACTGAGGTGGCTGGCGGTGGTTGGAATATTAATGGCATCAACCTTTGCTTACGGCATGTTAAAGATTCCCGTTCAGATCATTCCCCTGATCATTATAGCGTTTATTTTGCTGGTATTAAACCTGATTTCTTTCCATGCACTGAAATATTTCATCAATGAAAAGACAACCTTGAAAATACTTAAGGCTGAAAACAACGTTATATTTCAAATTATCACTGACCTGATCATTTTGACCTGCTTATTGCATTATTCAGGTGGTGTGGAAAATCCTTTCGTGATCTATTATGTTTTTCACATGATCATCGCCAGTATTTTGCTGTCACCCGGATCAAGCTATTTCATTACGACAATTGCTTTAATGTTTATCGGTACACTGACCCTGCTTGAATACTTCGAAATCATACCGCATTACAGCCTGCAGGGATTCAATGATCACAACTTTTATCAGAATACTGCATTTCTGGCCGGAACAGGATTTATTTATATTACCACATCATATCTTATAGTCTACATGACGGTATCCATTTCCACAAATCTCAGGCATCACATCAAAGCCTATACAGATGCAGCTTCTGCACTGGAAGAGAAGGACAAGATAAAAAATGAATATGTTTTGCGGCTTACGCACGATATTAAAAGTCATGTGGCCGCCATACAGAACAGTCTGGATGTTGTTTTGCTTTCCGAAAATGAAAGGGACAAAAGACATTTTGCGGTAAAAGCTCACATGAGGGCACAAAAGCTTACGGCTTTTGTCAGGGAATTGCTCAGATTAACACGCCTGAGACTGATCAACAAGATTGATATGAAAGAATTCTCAATTGAGGAATCGGTCGGGAAAGTCATTCAGGAACTGCGACCGGTTGCATCAGATAAAGGAATCGGAATTGATTTAATAAACGAATTAAAAGAAAATAAGTTAGCCGGCAACCAGATATCTATTGAAGAAGCACTTAACAACTTAATATCCAATGCGATCAAATATTCACCTGAACAAAGCACCATCACGGTAAAGGTCAGCAATAAAAGAAGTTCACTGATCATAGAAGTAATTGACAGTGGAATAGGCATACCCCCGCATGAACAGAAACTGATCTTTAATGAATTTTACAGGGCTACTAATGTTGAAAACATCGAAAAAGACAGTTCAGGATCCGGACTATCCCTTGTGAAACAAATCATAGAGATGCACAAGGGTACAGTATCCGTCGAAAGCAAGCTGAATAAGGGTTCCAGGTTTACAATCACGCTCCCTGCAATTAAATCCAAATAATCCTGTTGTTTTTGCAAAATCATACGCATTTAATTAATTTTCCGTTTTTAATAATGCGATTCATAAACGAATATTCTCATTTCCGTGGAAAAATGGTGGAAGCTTGATGAACGATCTGTCGCAGAAATGCTTCAGACGAATGCCGGGCTCGGGATCTCCCGTGATGAAGCCCGCAAAAGACTTGACAAATATGGTTTAAACCAGCTGATCGAGAAAAAAGGCCGCTCACCTGTAGCCCTCTTTCTGGAACAATTCAAAAGCTTTATGATCTGGGTGCTGATTGCAGCGGCACTGATCTCGGGATTCCTGAAAGAATGGGTGGATGCAGTCGCCATCATTGCAATTGTCATTTTAAACGCCATCATGGGTTTTGTACAGGAATTCAGAGCGGAAAAATCCCTTGCTGCCCTTAAAAAACTTTCATCTCCCACCTCAAAAGTGATCCGGGACGGAAAACTGCTGGTCATTCCGGCACAGGAAATTGTTCCTGGTGACCTTGTTGAACTGGAAGCAGGTGATTTCGTACCGGCAGATTCCCGGATTGTATATGCTACCGGCAATTTTTCGACTCATGAAGCAAGTCTGACCGGTGAATCCACTTCAATAGAAAAAGTACCTTCAGTAATTGAAAAAGAAGAGCTGGCACTTGCAGACCGTTCCAACATGCTGTATATGGGTACTTCGGTGGTTTCGGGCAAGGGCAGGGCAATAGTGACCGGAACGGGAATGGATACCGAACTGGGTAAAATAGCCGGAATGATCCAGCAAATAGAAAAAACCACCACTCCGCTGCAAAAGAAACTCGCAGAATTTGCCAAAATCATTGTATACGTGTGTTTTGCCCTTGTTACCATAATTTTTCTGATCGGTTACCTGCGGGGTGAAAAAGTGATCGATCTGTTCCTGACTGCCGTCAGTCTGGCCGTTGCAGCCATACCGGAAGGACTTCCGGCAGTTGTGACCATTGCCCTGGCACTTGGTGTACAACGGATGGTCAAACGACATTGTCTGATTCGGAAGCTTCATTCTGTTGAAACATTGGGTTGCACAACAGTGATATGTTCAGATAAAACCGGGACCCTTACCAAAAACGAAATGACGGTAAAATCCGTTTATATACCAGGCAAATATGTTGAGATTTCCGGCATCGGATATGAACCTGACGGTGAATTCACCACGGATAAGAATAAAATAGATCCTGCAGCAATACCCGGATTGGGGAAATTGCTTACCACGTCGGTATTGTGCAATGGTGCCGAACTGAATCAAGGCACTGAAGGATATTCCATTGTAGGAGACCCGACTGAAGGTGCCCTGCTCACAATGGCCGCCAAGGCCGGAATATTTAAAAAAGAAAAGGAAGATGAATATCCGTTTTTCGAAGAAATTCCTTTTGACTCCGTGCGAAAACAAATGACCATAATCCGGAAAAAGGACCATGCACATGTCGCATTTGTAAAAGGGGCCCCCGACATTCTGCTTTCCAGGTGCAAACGCATCGAAGAAAACGGGATCATTCGTTCCCTGAGAAATTCAGATAAAGAAAGGATATTGAATGCAAATTACCACTTTGCCGATAATGCCATGCGCGTACTCGCATTTGCGTACCGTAATTTTGATGCCCTCCCCGACAAGCGGGATGCCGCAACCGTTGAAAAAGACCTGATTTTTCTGGGACTCGTTGCCATGATCGATCCGCCGCGACCGGAAGTTAAAGTGGCAATAGAGGATTGTAAAACAGCCGGTATCCGTTCGGTCATGATTACCGGTGATCATAAAAACACAGCTGTGGCTATTGCCAAAGAACTGGGAATGTACAGGGAAAGTTCTTTATCCTATACGGGAGAAGAACTCGACCAGATATCAGATGAGGAATTCCTGGAAATAGTCGGTAAAACGACGGTTTATGCGCGGGTCTCACCCGCGCATAAACTGAGGATTGTCAACGCATGGCGTAAAAGGGACGAGGTGGTTGCCATGACCGGAGACGGGGTGAATGATGCACCTGCAGTCAAAGAAGCCGACATAGGTGTTGCTATGGGCATTACGGGTACCGATGTTACTAAGGAAGTGTCCGAAATGGTCATCACTGATGATAACTTTGCATCGATCGTTTCCGGCGTTGAGGAAGGAAGAGGCATATATGACAACATCAGAAAATTCGTGCATTATCTTCTATCCTGCAATGCAGGAGAAATCCTCGTGATGCTTATTGCATCCCTGCTCCGGTGGCCGGTTCCATTGCTGCCCATCCAGATATTATGGGTCAACCTTGTAACTGACGGATTTCCGGCCCTGGCCCTGGGAGTTGACCCCATCGATAAAGATGTTATGAAACGTCCTGCACGGCCAAAAAATGAACCGGTAATCACCCGCCAGATGGGCGGACTGATCATAACCCAGGGGGCATTTCTTGCGTTTTGCAGCCTGCTTGCATACTGGTTTGTCCTTGTTATTGAAGAAGGATCTGTCGAGAGGGCCCGGACCGCCTGCTTTATTGTACTGGCCTGCAGTCAGCTGGTTCATTCCTTTAATTGCCGCAATATGAAAGAATCCATATTTAAAATCGGATTTTTCACCAATAGCAAACTGGTTCTGGCAGCCCTGTTCTCTTTTGCCCTGCAGATGTCGGTTATATACATACCTTTTCTTCAGCGGATATTCAAAACCATACCTCTGGGACTGAATGACTGGCTCCTGGTGATCCTGATATCTTCATTCCCCTTATGGGCTATGGAACTGGTCAAGCTCATAAGAAGAAGATGATATGAAACCTTTTCAGTTTACATTTGTCATAGATAGCATATATTGCACCTGATGCATCAAGGGACAGGAAAAAAGGCAAGTGAATACAGTGATCAGGAACTGGTTGGGCTTTTCAGCGAGCCGGAAAAACGCGAATATGCTTTTAATCTTATTGTGCTAAAATTCCAGGAGCGGTTGTACTGGCACATTCGCAAAATACTGATTGACCATGATGATACCGACGACATCCTGCAAAATACGTTTGTCAAAGTGTGGAACGGACTTGAGAATTTCCGTCTGGACTCAGGATTGTATACCTGGTTGTACCGGATTGCCACAAATGAAGCATTGTCCTTCCTCAACCAAAAAAAACGCAGGTTAGCCCTTTCCCTGGCAACCCTTGAAAAAAAGTTATCCGATTCACTTGATGCTGACGAATATTTCAACGGGGACGAGCTGCAGATCAAGTTGCAAAAGGCTCTCCTCACATTACCTGACAAACAACGAATCGTTTTTAATATGAAATATTTCGATGAAATGAAATACGAAGAGATTGCTGAAATTCTGGGGACTTCCGTCGGTGCACTGAAGGCATCCTTTCATCACGCCGTAAAAAAAATAGAAAAATACATCCTTGAACATTAAACCTTTTATACTTTTATTTGTCAAAAAACTACAGGATTACATGAGATGGACGCGTTAAATAAAATTTCACCGGAACTTGCCAAAATCAGCAAGGAAATTCCATTCAGGATCCCTGAAAACTATTTTGAAGAATTCCCGGATCGGCTGCAAGGCAGGATCCGTGCACGGGAAAAGACAGGAGTTGATGAAAAGCGCATGATGGCGTTCAAACCCTATCTTGCTGCTGCCGTACTGATTATCGTGGCGCTTATCAGCGGCACCTTGATATTCAGGAATATCGCACAAAAAAGATCATTGCAGAACTTGCATGCCGAGATCTCGCAGACTGTTGAACGGGAACTCTATTATATTTCCGAGGAAACCATTCTCCGGGTAATGAATTATACGACGGGCCAGGAAGCAGTGACAATATCGAACCATACCGAAGAAATTATTGATTATCTGATGAATGAAGATATTCCGCTAAACGAAATCATTGATGCATTTTAATTGTTGTCCACAGCCAAAAGTTCATTATATGAAAAGACTTATACCCACCAGTTTGATTGCTGTATTGACTATGGTTATTTTTGACAGCGCCCTTCTTGCCCAGGCCAGGCCGGCTGAAATCACTTTACAACAACAGAAAGTCAAATTTTTTAATCAAAACCTTCAGCTAACGGCATCAGAGTCGGAAAAATTCTGGCCGGTATACAATGACTATCAGAACCGCAGGGATAAGATCACGGCCGACCGTAATAACCTTCTTATTTATTTTCAGGCCAATAGTAATAACATGTCGGCTGCAGAAGCAAACGATGCCATCAACAGGTATTTATCCTTTCAACAACAGGAAACTGAACTGCTGGAGGCCTACACAAAACGTTTCAGTGAATTCCTTTCCCCGAAAAAAGTCATGCAGATTTACATTGTTGAGCTTGATTTCAGGAAATGGCTGCTTGAAAATCTAAGGGAAAACAGGGTGCAGACGGCACCGAGAAACTAAGAAAGTAAACGCAGTATACGGGATTATTTAAACGGTACGAAAAGAGCCTGAATGGTATCATTTTCTTTACCATTTTTTATATTATTGTCTGATAAACAGTGCCCTGATAATATATGAAACCATCCGGGGATTTTCTTTCAACCGGCGGAGGGAATAATTGAACCAGTCCAGTCCATAAGGAACATAAACCCTCATTGTATACCCTTTGCTCATGACCGATTTTCTTAACTCCGGCGTAACACCGTAGAGCATCTGAAATTCACAGGATGCCTTCCCGACATGATGTTTGTCGATCAACCGATAGGCACCTTCAATCAAGGTCTTATCATGTGTGGCAATGGCAACATAATATTTCTTCCGGAACATAAGTTCCAGCGCAGCCAGAAAATTGTCGTTGATCTCATTTCTTTTCTTATAAGCCAGATCTGGTGGTTCATTATAAATGCCTTTGCAGATCCTGATGTTGATCCTTCCCCCACCCGCTTCAAATTTATCCAGTTCTTCAATATCATTCAGGGTGCGCCTGAGATATGACTGAAAGACGATTCCCACATGCTCCGGGAATTCAGTCAGAAGCTGCTTATACAATTCAATTTCCCTGTCCGTACATAGTGTATCCTCCATGTCAATTCTGACGAACCGGTTATCTGATGCTGCCTTTGCAACCAGATCACGCATATGACGGTAACACATTTCCTCATCCTGCAACAATCCGAACATGGTGGGCTTGACTGAAAAGGAATTATCGAGACCGGCATGTATGGCATTTTCAATTAAACGAATGTACTCAGCCTGATGATTCCTGATCTTTTCGTTACTTGTAATAAACTCACCCAGCAAATCAATGGTTGTTTTAATACCCTGATCGTTAAGGTTCTTTGTAACGCGTAATGCGTCTTCAAGCGTATTTCCTGCGATATATCGCTTTGAGAAGATCCAGACAAAGCTTTTGGGTAGATATTGCAGGATTTCTACTATCAGATTGTTGAACAATTTCATAAACCGGGAACGCAACTTTAGGAAACTAAAATTACTTTGATTGGATTGCAGAAAACAGGATAAATGTCATATGGCTACACCATGACGGTGAACCATCTCGAAATGGTTCCGCAATACCGGGAGTGTCATGGCTATTGAATGATCAGTTTGCCCTGATATACAGGATCATTCCCGAAAATAATGACGTGGTACATGCCTCTTGAAAGATGTGTAAGGTTGATCTGCTCCCGGATCTGTCCCCTGTTGCCCAGTGGATGTGAATACACCAGCTGGCCCCCGGTATCATATACATGCATCGTCAGTTCCTCCGCCACTTCCGTTTCCGCCTCCAGTATAAACACCCCATCACTGGGATTCGGGTATATTTTTATGTCGCTGATCCCTCCCTTGTTGTATTCTGTTCCTGTTCCCGGATTGATCCGTACGGTCTTCTCCGATATGCAATCATTCTGTCCGGTTACCGTTACCGTATATGTCCCGCTCTCCACAGCCGTGTATATCTGTCCCGTATGACCATCCTGCCACAGGTACGATTTATGTCCCCCTCCCGCATCCAGATCATGCGGCAATCCTACGTTCAGTATACCGTTCACATCACCAAAATCAATATCCGGACTCAGCAGTCCGTTAAATTCCACAACAAGCGTGTCATCCCAAGGCTTCATATCATCAGCATATACCGTATTGAACGTTACAACGCTGATGCCCTCTTCTTCTATGTGAACTGACTGCGTCAGGACCAGATCAATGCTCGTCCCCGGTGCAAAGTTCGATGTCCGCTCAACTTGCCGGGTGATCACACCGGATCCGTTGACATTGCACCTGACATAGATCGGAACAACGCTACCGATGTTCGTCGTTCCCAGATTGGTAACCCTCACCGTGATGCCCCCGTAATCCCCGGAACATCCCTCGGCAGGCATATCCGTATACGTCACCCCAACATCATTATAGATCAAAAATAACATCACCGTGTCTCCATCATAACAGGAGGTCCGCCTGTCGGTAACCGTTACATGGTACGTGCCGCTTCTATCAGCCGTATAGGTGTGCCTTACCGAATCATCCTGCCAGTCATATGTATAATACGGCGAATATCCCGCATCGATCACAAACGCAATGTCTTCTATGTATTCCACCTCATCCAGCCCGAAATCCACAACCGGCGCCGGATACCTGTATACCGTCTCATTTAAGGTATCGTTGACCATCCGCATATCTCCCGCCATTTTCGCCGTCGCTTCAAAATCATATTCCCCTTCCTGCGATACATCCACATCTCCCGCAAAAGTATGCTCGATGTAATCACCCGGCAACAACGCGCCCGGCAATGTCAGCGATTCTTCTGCAACCGATCCCCCATCCAGCCTGAAGGTAACTTCTACATACTGTCCTGATGGTATGGTGTCCGTCCCCGTGTTCCACAACTGCAGAATGACAGGCTCCGGCCCGCCATACCGGCAATCGGATACCGGACTGGAAAATGCAACCGGACTCATATCCCGGATCTTTAACCTGATGTACGCCGTATCATAACCCTCACACTGGTTCTCATCCAGCACCCGAACCCAGTATGTCCCCGTTTCATTGACCTCATATGTCCGTTCTGTCGTTCCGCTGCTCCACAAATATCCCGAATATCCCGGTCCCGCATCAAGCTCATACGACAATGCCTCTACCGTCGCATCGGGCCCGATATCCACCGTGGGATAGCCGTACATCTCCACATCTCTCTGTATGGCATCGTTGGTTATTATCGTATCCCCTTCAAATTCAGAATATATCTCAAAATGGTACAGCCCGGCCCCTGAAAGATCCGTAACAGCCGAAAAACTGTGCTCAACAGCATCACCAGCCAGCAGGGCCGACACAAGTACGATCGTATCCCTTACGGGCTGGCCCCCGTTCAATTCAAATGCCACTGCTATCCTGCTTCCCTCTGCTATGCTGTCGGTCCCGTAATTCCTCACCCTGATCACCATATGCTCCGATGTCCCCAGTCCGCAGTGGTTAACAGGGTATAGCAGACTGTCAACCCCAACATCATTGAAAAGCAGTTCCACATATGCCGAATCTTCCGATACACATCCGTTACCCCGTGCATCCGTCACCCTCACCTGATACATGCCACCTTCAGGAACATGGAAAACTGCATCCGTCGACCCGTCATACGCCCACCAGTAATCATAATCATCATCATAATACGGCCTCAGTATCACCGTATCCGGCATATGCGTCCGGATGGTATCCCCCAGCATCGTCACCGTCGGATTCGAATACACTTCAAAATCAAGTGACAGCGTATCATTGTTGCTCAGATAAAAATACGGATCATCTTCTGTCAAAGTATAGGTCGTGATGTTATACAATCCGGGAGCACTCACATCAATGGCTGCATCAAAGGTATGCTCCAGCGTTTGCCCCGGAAGCAGGTCATCGGCCAAAAGTATCGTATCCGTCCTTACGTGTCTGCCGTTGAAGTCAAATCCCACAATGACCGTATCATTGGCATACAAAGGATTGATGCCTAAATTCTCAATGGTCACCGCTACCGTATCGGGATTCAGATAAAGGCACCGGCTGGCAAAAGAATCGATCGCTACAATGCCGATATCAGGAGGGGCAGAATATACCTTAAAATTGTCGAATGCCATCCCCCGGTATGTGTTTTCTTCATCTGAAGCCCATTTTAGCCTGAACTTCACCTTGTTTTCGTATAATAGTGATTCCGGTAATATCTGCCTGACGGTCTTCCAGCCACTTGTATTGATTTCCGACCATCCCATTGTCCCGAGAGCAGTAACGGTCGTATTATACCAGTTCCAGTCCCATCCGTATTCATTGGCATCCAGCAGCGTCCAGTTTTCACCGCCGTCTGTGCTCAGTTCAAGACAGGCACCGTCTTTACCGGGCTCTGAATCAACCCACAGGTCCATTTCCAGAACGGATCTGCCCAACGGAGTCATGTCATAACAGGAGCTTTCCGTAAAGGAAGTATCACTTGTAAGGTAATTCCCGAAAGGCGAAAGGATCCACGATTTCAGGCTTCCGGGTAAAGGAGGTATGCTCCCCTCCGGGATTTTGCACAACCATGTCGGATCTGTCCCGTATATTTTCCAATACCCGTCCCCCGTTTCAAATGTCTGCACGTGCGGAGGGGTAAGGCTTTCCTGGATGAAAACACTTCTAATTGCAACATCATTGTCCGGATCCTCATCGCCATCCATCTCAATTCCGACAGTGAAATCCCCATAAACACCCGCTCCGGGAAATTCTGCCGCCTGTGCGAACCTGAAGGTCACGCTTCCGTCACGCGGAATGGGACCGGGTATATTATCATACACTTTCAGGGTCTCACTCCCGTCTGTTGAAAAAAAAACCGGTATGGAAGCGGCCGTTTCTCCATCGGCATAATTGCGCACAACAATCTCAACGGAATCCAATCCAGGATTGTGGCAATCATCAACAGGTGTGATTATGTTCACGATACCCACATCGCTGGTGAGGTATTTTCCAGTGACTGCAAAATTATCGATATTAAAACCCGCGTAAGCAAAACTGTTATCGGAGTATATCACTCCAAAGCGGATCTGAACCCAGGCTTGCCGGGATGCAATTTCATCAAACTCCTGTGCAAAGGTTAAATCAACCCACTGATAATCGGGTGTCAGGGCATCAATTTTGCTGTCCCACAGCCGGCACCATGTATTTCCCGTGTCGGTGCTGACTTCAATCACTGCATGATCATTCCCTTCAAAAGCGATCCATTTTTTGAAGGTAAGTTTAACATCATCATAATATTTCAGGTTGATGACAGGTGTTATGGCATAGTATTCATTTCCGGAAGTGATATTCAGCAGGTATTTGCCATCAACCGTGAGATCGGTTCCCAGTATCCTGGTCCCGCTATATGCAAAGTCAGGATCACTTGTAATATGAGCCACATAGCCTTTGGGAACTGCCATTTCAAAGTCATTCTCAATGATCCAGGAATTTGCACCTTCGAAACCTTCAAGCAATACCGACTGTTCAATGGTATTGAAACCCGGAGGGGAATTTTCAACGGAAGGATATGTCGATTCGTTGACCAGGACAGCATTGCTTTCAAGCTTAAAGTCAAGTGGACTGTCGTGCGGAGCTGTCGTTTTGACATCTGCAATGAGCCAGATCGAATTCAAACCGGTAGGCAATTCGTAATTCAGATTTTCAAATAGAATTTCACCTTCAGCGACGCTCACAGGTGTTCCAATCTTGAGTGAGCCGTTTTTTGATACAGGCCGGTATATGCTGTCGAGGGTCGCTACAAGTTCAAAGGCATTTGCCGCAAAAAGATCACCATCGGCATTCATTGAAGTGAATGAAATGGAATTCAATACAGTCTGATCGGTGTTTCCCACGATGACGATATCCACCCGCATAACCGGGATATCAGCAATCCCTGACGGTACCAGATCGTGATCAACATGACAGGCACGGACTGATTTCACATACCGGATAATGGCATCTTTTTCCTCTATGATGACCTGATCAACACATACTCCGTGTCCGCCACCCGATGTGCCCAAAAATGCGATCTGAAAATCCTCACACAGGTATTTTAAACCGTAATCTTTAATGTTAAAAGTCCTGAACGTCCAGTCGGCCTCAGTAGTATATGTTGCAATGGTATCCCACGGAGCTGATGAACCTGCCTTAAAAAGCAGCGATAACTGATGCAATCCGAAAAAATCCGGAAGCATGGCATAAGCGAATGAAAGTTCCGGCCGGCTTGCATCACTGAGATCAATAGGCCGGGATACAAGCATGCGTGAGTACGCCTGGGGGTCACCCCAGTAGTAAAAAGCATTGTAATTACCGCTGTAGGCAGTGTCGGGATTGTAATGATCCAGACCACCTTTCTGAAAGATCCATTTTTTTTGATTGTCTGCCGGAAGACTTGTCCATTGTTGTTGGTCACTCAGGATCTCAAAATAGGATTCGAGATACCGGATGGTATCCATCTGGGCATTCAGGCACCAGATATTCAGAATTAAGCCAGCCAGTGTCAGTTTCAATAATCTCATTGCCGAATAAATTAAAACTATTCATGTGGGTTTTACGTATATTCACTAAGAAAGTTATGGTATTCAAATAAGGTTTGTAGTGATGTTCATTACTTTAGAAAATGCTACAATGAATTCAGAAATTGCGTTAAAAACAAAAACAGTTGGATGCATCACCGTTTGCTGACATGGATATTTTGTTTCATTACTTCTCTGGCCGCAGCCCAAACAGATAATCTTTTCTGGTTTGCTGCACCCGACATTTCCAGTGTACATGGAACCGCTCCGCAAAATGGAGCACCCATTTATCTTCATATCACTGCAATAAATGCTACCACGGTCACAGTCAGCCAGCCGGCCAATCCGGGTTTCATTCCCATAATTTTTGATCTTGATGAACTTGAGCACCGTACGATACGGCTGGATGCACTGATGGGAATAGACCAGATCGAAAATTATCCCCAGTCATTACCCCAGCCACCCGCCAGCATACAGAAAAAAGCTTTCAAGATCACCTCAGATCCCGGTGACATCACGGTATATTATGAGCTGGATAATTATTATAATCGCGATATATTCCCTTTAAAAGGAAGGAACGCATTTGGTACTGATTTCTTTGTATCCACCCAGAACCACTTTCCAGGTGACGGACCGAGATACAGCAACACCACATGGAGCGGATTTGTGGTTGCCGCCACCGAAAACAATACCCGTATCGTCGTCTATCCGACTGACGACTGGCTATATTTTAACACCAATCCCGGTGATTCCATTGTTATTATTTTAAACGAAGGAGAAACATTTACTTTCAGGGCAGAGTCCATGACTGCCAACAGACACATAAAAGGCGCAAGGGTAAAATCGGATAATAATATTGTCATTACCCTGTATGACGATTCCATGCGCAAATCAAGAAACGATGCCGGTACAGCACTGAGTTTTGATACCTTTGGCGACCAGACCATACCGGTCGGACTCATCGGACATGAATACATTGTGATGAAAGGACAGGTAACCAAGACCACTTTTGACGGCGGAGAACGGATATTCATCACCACCACCCGTCCCAATACCACCATATATATTGACGGCATACCCGTAACGACGGTTCCTGATGCAGGGACCCTGTACAGCTATGAGATCAATAACAATTATGTGCATGTTGAAGGATCACACCCCATCTATGTGAACCATGTCACCGGTTTCGGAGGTGAGCTGGGCGGAGCGGTCCTGCCAACCATCGACGGTTGTACGGGCTCATACAGTGTGACCTTTACAAGAACTCCAAATACAAATGATGCCTTTTTTATGAACCTTATGGTACGGAATGATACGAGCATGACCAGCCCCAAAAAAAATCAGGCATCAAAAAGCTTTACGATAACAAGCGGTGGAGTGACCAGTCCCATCCCTGAAAACTATTTTGATTACATCCTCGATTCCACATGGGCAGTATTGAAGAAGACGGCAGAAGTAAATTCATTTGTTGCAAGCAAAATACTCTCCGGAAATGAAGCCCGTATAACCAATACCTTAGCCCGCTTTCACCTTGGCGTCATTAACGGAGGAACTTCAACCGGATGCAAATATGGTTACTTTTCCGATTACCAGTCTGATTTTGCCAATGCGGGAATCGGCGGTGCAAATGCCATCAAACAAAAGACCTATTGCTCATTTGATCCCATTCACCTGGTGGCCAGCGGTGGCCTCAGTTATAAGTGGACCTGTGAATCAAATCCGGATGACACTCTGTATTTAAGCTCCACAACCATAGCGGATCCGTACTTCTCACCTCAGATCAGCGGTTTTTACAAATTCAAGGTAAACGTTGAAAGAGAATGTTACGGAGATACTTCCCTGATCATGAACATCTATGTTGTGGCCGGACCTGTGGCGATGTTTGAAGTGGAAAATGCAACAGGCTGCTCACCTTTCACGGCAACCTTCACAAACATGTCAGATACAATCAGGGCTGTTCAGAATTACTGGAATTTCGATACACGATACAACACCATCGTACACCAAAGCAGTCTTTCCAATCCTTTTGAATGGAAGTTCCCGGAAAACCTGACCGATTCCATTCAGGAATATACGGTGCGGCTGACGGTAAAAGGTGAATTCGGCATGTGCCCGAATCAGCGGGAAAAGGTGATCAAGGTAAAACCCACGGTCAAGGCCGGATTCATTGCAGATCAGAACATCGGTTGCAATCCGCTTCCCGTGCATTTCAGCGATACATCCCTGGGTGTGATCGATACACTTAACAGCTATTGGGATTTCGTCAATTATCAACAGACCTATGAACCCAATCCGTCCTTTACATTCGAAAACATGAGTGGTAAGGACACGACCTATCATGTAAAACTTATTGTCTATACAAAATTCGGTTGTGTGGATACGGCAAGTCATCCGGTTACGGTGCATCCATACATAAAAGCCAATTTTGGTGTGGACAACCTGACCAACTGCTCTCCTTTTGCCACCACAGTTAATCCTGCAGGTTCAATGGGAGTGGATACATTTAAATGGTCGATTTATGATCCTGCCCGGATCATCATGGACAGTGTATTTACAAGCACAAATTCAGACAGTTACATTTTCAACCATAATGATAACACACAGCCATATCCGGATACACTGTATATTGCAATGGTAGGAGTAAATCTTGCCGGTTGTCCGGATACCGCTATTACCAAACGTCTGATTATCTATCCGGAGGTACATGCTGAATTCAGCATGACCGATGATGCGGTATGCGATTCAACGAATATCGGTTTTACAAATCATTCCGTCGGTTACAAATTGCTTAATGAATGGGATCTGGGGGACGGAAATACCTTTATCGACACAACGGGTTCAGGATTTGTTCACAGGTTCTTTAACCGGACCGCCTCGACGCAGGAATATGAGATCAGTCTGATTACCACATCTGATTATTTTTGTGCCGACACGCTGCGGGATACCGTGACCGTTTATCCCTTCGTAAAAGCCAATTTTGCAGTAGATTATGCCAGCAATTGCGCTCCGCTGAACGTTGAACTTGTCAATACTTCAAAAGGCGGAGCGGAATTCCACTGGGATTTCGGTGATGGTAATGAATACACAACAACCACTCCCGAAACCCAGTACCATGTATATGAGAACAATACTGACCATGATACGACCTTTTATATTAAACTGCGTGCTGCCAATGCCCATGGGTGCGCAGATTCCCTGCAACGATCCGTTTTCCTGTTTCCGCAGGTAGTGGCTGATTTCGATTTTGACAGTCCCGATGCGGGTTGCAATCCGTTAAATGTATCTTTCCTGAACCATTCACTGGGTAAGGATCTGGATTTCATGTGGGATTTTGGTGACAGGACCTATTCAGCAAGCGAGAATCCGCCGCCAAAGCTCTACAAGAATTCAACCGATCAGGACACGACATACTATGTAACACTGACCGTTGCCAATCTTGCAGGCTGCGACAGCAGTCTGACGCGACCCGTAACGGTTTATTCCAAAGTAACGGCCGATTTTACCATAGCTCAACTTGACAGCTGTTCTCCGTTCAAAATCGCTGTGGATAATTTCTCATCAGGAGGAATAACGGATTTTATCTGGAAATATTCTCCGGATGATTCAATTGTACTGCATGATTTCGCCGATCCGGATATTCCGGTATTTACAAATCTCACCACAGAACCTGAGAAATATGCTGTCGTGTTGCGGACAGAAAACAGTCATGGTTGCAGCGCAACGAAAAGCGATACCGTAACGATCTTTCCGGAAGTTGCGGCCGGTTTCACAGCGGATTTGATTTCGGGTTGTCAGCCGCTTTCCGTTCATTTCACAAACAACACCAATATCATAACGGGTACGGCATTCCAGTGGACTTTTGGTGACGGTACCAGTTCGGTTGCCATCAATCCTGTGCATGACTTTAAAAATTACAGCCATACCGTTAATGCTGATTATACGGTAAAACTGTCGGCAACTTCAGCATACGGATGCAGCAGTTCGGTGTCACAAACCATCACGGCTCATCCAAAACCACTCGCAGATTTCAGTTATCCCGTAGCACTTGACTGTCCGCCTTTTGAAGTTACTTTTACCAGCAATTCACAGGGCACAGGCTTAAGTTATGAGTGGGATTTTGACAATGGTATCACGAGTACGGAGATCAATCCAACAGAAACATTTTACAACTATGGGTCGGCAACGGTTGACAAAAACATCAGGCTTGTTGTCACAACCGATTACAACTGCACGGATACCGTTACCAAACCAATCGGAATATATCCCGGTGTGGAAGTTGATTTCACCGCATCCAGGTGGAACGGATGCAATCCTCTTGAAGTCAGTTTTGACGGGACTGCAATCAATGCAAATGATTATTACTGGTATGTGGACGACAAGGTTATCAGCAACTTTGAGGATCCTTTTCACCTGTTTATGAACAATAGCGGAACAAACAGGGTATTTAACGTGCAGTTCCGGGCCGTATCGGTGAACGGGTGTACCGATGATACAACCAGACAAATTACAGTATATCCGCAGCCGCTCGCAGAATTCATGCCCAGTCCGCAGGTACAGGACTTCAATATCCTCACTGAAATTACTTCCGTTACCCTCAACAATCTGACAAACAGTCAGTCTGCCTGGGATTATTACTGGGATTTCGGCGACGGGACAAATTCAGCAGAAGATGCCCCCAGCTTTACAAAAGACTATACCATCTGGGGCGATATCACTGATGAAAACCGGATACCTGTCAACCTGATCGCTTCCAATTCCTCCAATCCCGAATGCTCGGATACGGTAATGCATTACGTAATCATCAATCCTCCATTGCCACAGGTCGACCTGGGTATTGATGTTTATGGATGTATGCCGCTTGAGGTGGAATTTCCCTCGACAACGAAGTATGTTCATTCCGACAGTTACGTATGGGATTTTGGTTATGAAGGAATGACATCCACGGATCCTGTACCATCATCAATCACCTATGATACAGCCGGGGTATATATTGTCAGGCTGAATGTTAGTGGTGACGGTGGAGATAACTGGGATTACAAAAAGGTGACCGTTCATTCCAAACCATTGGCTGATTTTACGTTTGCACCGGATTATGTATGGGTGAGAAGCCAGACCGAGGACGGGACACCGGTGAAGTTTTTCAATACAACGCAGAACGGCTCGCTGTACCTGTGGGATTTTGATGACGGAACGATCAGTACTGAGTTTCAACCACAACATGAATATATGGACGTTGGACAGTATTATGTTACGCTCATTGCAGAAAGCAATCAGGGATGCTATGATACGCTGACACAAGTAATTCCCGTTATTGTCGATGGCAGGGGAAGCCTTACCTTCCCGAATGCCATAACCGTTTATCCTGATAATCCGGCTGATGAGAATTACAATCCCAATGATCCCGATCCCAGGATTTTCAGACCTGTTGCTGAAGGTATCGAAAAATACCGGCTTGAAATATACAACCGCTGGGGTGAGCTCATTTTTGTGAGTGAAGATGTCAATAAGGGCTGGAACGGATTTATAAACGACTCGCCGGCCAAACAGGATGTTTATGTATGGAGGGTGACTGCGGTCTTCACAAACGGTAAACCTTTTGTAAAAGCAGGCGACCTGACGCTTCTGATCAGGCAGCCCTGAAAGGATGATGACATCCGTATGCAACAATGATCTTTATCATTTCCTTACAAAAAGGCATCAAATGATGCTGATTTTAAAAACCTAACTCCCAAAATCTCGTATTAT
>JAFGRC010000027.1 GCA_016935355.1 Bacteroidales bacterium | reverse complement strand
TGGATGAAGGCATTTATCTGCATGATGAATTGCATGATATGGCAACCCAGGCAGGAATGACCCAGATCTCCTTTAATCTCCCGAAAGGTGCAAGGGTGGATCAGCAGGTATATGTGGCAGCCAGATCTGAAACCCGTTTTGGGAACCCTTATATCACGAACACAAGCTATAATTTGCAGATCTTTAACGCAAATTAACTGCATGAACACCCATTAACACCCCGACAGGTTGTCACTAAAGCCGCCGGAGTATTGCCTTCATACACCGACAAGGTATCTGCATGTCATTCATTAAATTTGTTTATTTTTGACACTTCAAGAAAAGTGTTATGTATTCTTTATTCATTAAGGAGATCAGCAGTTTTTTCCATTCCCTGACCGGTTACATTGTAATTATCGTATTCCTGCTGATAAACAGCCTCTTTATGTGGGTTTTTGAAGGCCCCATGAACCTGCTTGACGGAGGCTATGCAACACTGGATCCGTTGTTTACACTTGCTCCATGGGTATTTCTGATGCTTATTCCTGCCATTACAATGCGCAGCTTCGCTGAAGAAAAAAAGGCCGGAACACTTGATCTTTTGCTCACAAGGCCGGTTTCTGAAATGCAGATCGTTATGGCCAAGTATCTTGCGGCAATCATTCTCATAATACTTTCCCTTCTGCCGACGCTCATTTATTATTATTCCATCGTACACCTGGGAAATCCTCCGGGAAATATTGACAAAGGAGGCACATGGGGCTCATACATCGGTTTACTGTTTCTTGCAGGTGCCTATGCAGGCATTGGAATCTGGTGCTCCTCATTGACGGAAAACCTGATCATTTCATTTATCCTGGCGGTGATGTCCAGTCTTTTTGTCTGCTACGGAATGGAACAGGTGAGTACACTAATTTCCACGGGAGGATTCGGAAAATTTATCTTATCCCTGAGCATTATAGAGCATTACCGGTCAATGAGCCGCGGTGTGATCGATACACGCGATGTAGTATATTTTGTAGCTTTAATAACAGTTTTTCTGGTCCTTACGAGGGCCAGACTTGAAAGCAGGAAATGGTAGGAAAAAGTCAGCATTCTATGAAAAATACCGGATCTAACAAACATTATTTGAAGTTGTTGTTTTCACTGGCTCTGGTACTTTTGGCGGCATTCATTCTGAACGCATTCTTTTTCAGGTTGGACCTTACATCGGAGAAGCGTTACACAATATCTGATTTCAGTAAAGAGTCCCTCATGAACCTCAAAGATATCGTATATGTGAAGGTGTATCTTGAAGGTGATCTTAATATTCCCTTCAGGAAAATGAAACAGAGCATTCAGGAGACGCTCGATGAATTTAAGGTGTATGCAGAAGACAATCTGCAGTATGAATTTGTGAATCCTTTTGGGGATGAAGATCCTGCAATACAGGAAGATGTTATAAATGAACTGTTCAACAGGGGACTGCAACCGACAAATATCTATTCAAGCGACCGGGAAGGCGGCTCAGCTGAAAAGATCGTCTTTCCAGGTGCTATTATCAATTACCGCGGTGTTGAAGTCCCCCTGAATTTATTGAATAACAATCCCGGGGCAGGTGCCGAGGAGAATATCAATAATTCTGTTCAGGCACTTGAGTTTGAATTTATCAGGATCATCAATTCACTTTCAGCTGAAAGTACGGAGAAGATCGCTTTCATTGAAGGACATGGCGAACTTGATGAGTACCAGGTAGGCGACCTGACCCGGGAACTGGCATGGTATTTTCAGGTGGACCGTGGAAAAATCAACGGGCAACCCGGAATTCTGGACGATTATAAGGCGGTTATCATTGCCAAACCTGTAGAGCCCTTTAACGAACAGGATAAGTTTGTGCTGGACCAGTATATCATGAAGGGAGGTAAGGTATTGTGGTTTATCGACATGGTGAGTGTAAGTCTGGACAGTCTCAACGAGGAGGGATTTACCATCGCCCTGATCAACCAGCTCAATATCGAGGACTTGCTTTTCCGCTATGGTGTTCGCATCAATCCAGTTCTATTGCAGGATATTCAGTGCAACATCATTCCCGTAAACATGGCTTTGCCCGGAAACAATCCCAACTTCCAGCCGGCACCATGGTTGTATTACCCATTGCTTTCCGCACCCTATGCTCATCCGGTGACACGAAACCTGAACATGATAAAATCGGAATTTGTTACAGATATTGATACAATCGGATCCAGAAAGGAAATCAGGAAGACGGTGATGTTGAGTACATCCGTATATACAAAACGGGTAAATGCTCCGGCCATGGTGAGTCTCAAAGAAATAGAGACCAGTCCCGTACCTGATCAGTTCAATGAACATTCCAGACCCGTTGCAGTTATGCTGGAGGGAAGTTTCGAATCGGCATTCAGGAACCGTATGCTTGAAGATTTATTACCGGCTGAGGTATATGAATACAATGAGTTCAGTGCACCTACTGCAATGCTTGTGGTCTCGGATGGAGACATTATTCGCAATGATGTGCGCATTACGGCACAGGGTAAAGAGGTTTTTCCGCTGGGATTGGACCGCTATACTCAGGTGACTTTCGGCAACAAAGAGTTCATCATCAATGCAGTTCATTTTCTTACCGGACATGAAGACCTGATTAACCTGAGGTCACGCGAACTTACCCTGCGCATGCTCGATAAATCTAAAATTTCGGAAGAGGGATTGTTCTGGGTCCTTTTCAATACCGTTCTTCCACCTGCAATCATTATTCTGGCCGGTCTCCTCTATGCATGGTACAGAAAGCACCGGTTCACCACCAGATGAACAAAAAAGCATGATAAGAAAGTATTCGGGTCATATTGCATTCCTTTTTGTGGCAGCCGTTGCATTGCTGATCCTGATTAACCAAAGGGAAGGAATACTGGTGAAGCGATACAGTGGTTTTTCCCCCGGCAATACATCCTCAATCGATAAAATTGTTATTTCACAGGCCGGTGATACTGTCATTCTGGAACGCCGTGACAATCAATGGACGATGAATGGGATCCAGACTGTCCGGGATGACCGTTTGGATTTTATATTGAGTTGCCTTAAACGTATTGAAATTGTATCACCTGTTGCAAAGTCAGTGAAAGACAACGTTATTGAGCAACTTACAGCAGATGGCAGGTTCGTCAGGATATTTGTCGGGGGCAAAGTGAAGACAAGATTCTATGTTTATTATGATGCGGATGGGATCGCCGGAACATACATGATGCCGGAGCAATCGAAAGATCCTTTTATGGTGCGTCTTAAGGGTTATTCCGGCAGTAATATTGAAGGTTTTTTCAGTATGAATCCCTCAAGTTGGCAGGAAAACATCCTTTTTGAACTCAGGCCAGGAGAGATCCGGGAAGTGTTGCTGGAATACCCGGCATCACCGCAACATTCATTCCGGATCCGGCAGGATGACAAAGACGGCATCGTTCTTTCAGACCTTTCAACAACAGTTCCGAAGGAACATACCGATTTACAGGAAATACAGGACTATCTTTTTTTCTTTAACAACATACATTTTGAGTACTCTGATGGTTCCGTTCCCGATGCCATGGTGTCCGGATTACCGTTCGCGAACCTTAAGGTGGTTCTGAAAACAAACCGGGAAATTGACCTGAAAGCATATTATTTACCTGTTTCCGGGAATGCAGCGGAGGAATATGATATGAACCGTTTTATTGGACTGATCAATGGTGACAGGGACACCGTTATGCTGGATTATGCAGATATGGATCCGGTTTTCCGGCAGATTGAGGATTTTCAAAAAAAATAAAAATCACTTTCCCTGAAGTAGTATTTTTTTCGTAATATTGATTTTCTGAACATATGCAAAGTATCTCTATTCATTTGATTGTTATCAAATCACTTAAAATAAAACTTAAATGAAATTTGTCGTATCGAGCATTGACCTGTTGAACCACTTGCTGGCACTGAACCGTGTTATCAGTTCAAAAAACACATTGCCCATCCTGGATAATTTTCTTTTCAATCTTGATGGTAATGTTCTGGAAATCACTGCATCTGATCTGGAAACTACGATGGTTACATCAATGACGCTTGAAAATGCGTCTGAGGCAGGGAGCATAGCAATTCCTGCACGACTGATAACGGATTCCCTTAAAGAATTTCCGGATCAGCCGCTGACTTTTACCATAGACATGGAGACCCACAACATATCCATCAGCTCGGAAAACGGACAATTTTCTGTCGGCGGACAGCCCGGTGAGGATTTTCCGCGACTGCCACAGATAAAACCGGACCGTAAAGTTTCCTTTACATTACCGGCATCATCACTTACCAGCGGAATCCACAGTACAATCTTTGCAACTGCTGACGACGAATTGCGCCCCGTAATGAACGGCATATTTATGGAACTGACACCTTCCGATATTACCTTCGTTGCATCAGATGCTCATAAACTTGTACGTTACCGGAGGAATGATGTCAGCTGTGATGCGAGTTCAGCTTTCATTCTGCCAAAGAAACCGGCCGGTCTGCTCCGGAACATCCTTCCCAAAGGGAACGAAAATGTGACCATCGAATTTGATGACAAGAATGCCTCGTTTATTTTACCTTCATCTCATCTGGTTTGCCGCCTTGTAGAAGGTAATTACCCCAGCTACAATTCTGTGATTCCTGTCGACAATCCCAATAAACTGATCATCGACAGGGTGAAACTGCTGAATACAGTCAGGAGGGTTTCCGTTTTTTCAAATCAGGCCAGCAACCTTGTCAGATTAAAGCTTGACGGCAACAAGATCACCGTATCCGCCCAGGACATCGACTTTTCAACATCCGCCGTTGAAGATATATTGTGCCAGTACAATGGTGAAAAAATGGAAATCGGATTTAAATCTGTTTTCCTGATTGAGATATTAAGCAACATACAGTCTTCCGAGGTTTCAATTGAACTTTCGGATGCTTCCAGGGCAGGATTGTTCATTCCGTTCAACAGGGAAAATGAAGCCGAAGATGTGCTCATGCTGCTGATGCCCATGATGCTGAACGGATAAGCGGGAGTTTTATATAATGAATTACCGGTTCATTTTGGTTCATGATGTGATATCATGCCGTTTGATCAGGTCGTTTGTTTACAGGCACTTTATAAAAGTTATGTTAAACAGAATTCCATGTTGCTGAATTTAAGAAATCCGATAATCTTTTTTGATCTGGAAACAACGGGGACGGATGTTGCCGTGGACCGTATTGTCGAGCTTACTTATCTCAAGGTATATCCCACCGGGAAAGAAGAGTTGAAAACCATAAGGGTTAATCCTACTGTACCCATACCCCGGAAAGCAACTGAAATTCATGGAATAACGGACGATGATGTAAAAAATGAGCCAACTTTTGCCGTTTTTGCCAAAACCATTGCAGGCGTTTTTGAAGGTTGTGATATTGCCGGATACAATTCCAACAAATTTGATATTCCTTTGCTGGCTGAAGAGTTTTTAAGAGCTGACGTGGATATCGATCTCATGAAAAGAAAATTCGTGGACATCCAGGTAATTTTTCACAAAAAGGAACAACGCACATTAAGTGCAGCCTATAAATTCTATTGCGACAAAACCCTTGAAAACGCACATTCTTCCGAAGCTGATACACGGGCAACCTATGAAATCCTGATGGCCCAGCTTGACAGGTATGCCGATTTACAGAATGATATTGATGCATTGTCAAAGTTTTCAAGTCACAACCGGAATGTTGATTTCCTTGGCAGGATTGTATATGATGATGAAGGAAATGAAATATTTAATTTTGGCAAATATAAGGGACAATCCGTTGATGATGTGCTGAAAAAAGATCCGGGTTATTATGGCTGGATGATGAACGGTCAGTTCCCGCTTCATACGAAGAAGGTCCTGACAGCTATAAAATTACGCTCCGCTTTTGGTAAACAGGTGTAATCATTTTCAGTCTTTTTCCGGCAGACATGTTGTTTTTGATGTCAGGTCTGTTAACAAAAAAAGGTACATGTCATGAAGATCATCTGCATCGGACGAAATTATGCGGATCATGCAAGGGAAATGAATAACCTGCTGCCTGCTGATCCGGTTTTTTTTATGAAACCGGATTCTTCAATGCTGCTGAAGAACAATCCGTTTTTTCTCCCGGATTTTTCATCAGAAATCCACCATGAAATTGAGGTTGTATTAAAAATATCCCGGCTCGGTAAAAATATCGAAGCGCGGTATGCTCATCGTTACTATGATCAGATTACCGTTGGCATAGATTTTACTGCCAGGGATCTGCAACGGAAATGTATACAGGAAGGCAGGCCGTGGGAAATCGCCAAAGCTTTTGACCAGTCGGCCGCAGTCGGCAGTTTCATTGATCTGGATTCCGTTCCCGATCCGAAAGCTATTCATTTTCAGCTCGCTATCAATAAGCACATCGTGCAGAAAGGCAATACAAAAGATATGATCTTTTCTTTCGATGCCATTATTTCCTACATTTCAGGATTTATGACACTGAAAACGGGGGATCTGATCTTTACAGGCACTCCCGCCGGGGTAGGTCCGGTGAAAATTCAGGACCATCTTACAGCTACAATGGAAGGACAGACCTTGCTTGATTTTTGGATAAAATGACCTTATTTTGAAAAAAAAATGTAGGTTTGTACGATCAGAATTCGAAAGCTTATGATTCAGTCCATGACAGGATTTGGTCAGTCTTCCTGTGAACTGGCCGACAAGTATGTTCAGATCGAAATTAAATCGCTCAACAGCAAACAGCTCGATCTGCATTTACGGGTTCCAGTTTCCTTCCGCGACAAAGAAATCGATATTCGTAATGAATTGAATAACAGATTGAAACGAGGAAAACTGGATGTTTGCATATCCTTCGAATACAAAGAGGACAGGGCGCCGGTACAAATCAATACAGGAGTGGTCAGGAACTATTATCTGCAGATCATGGAGATCCTTGAAAGTCTTGATATCAAAGTCCAGGATGAACCTGTCCTGCAGGCTGTTTTGAGATTTCCTGAGGTATTGAATAACGGACAGCAGGCAATAGAAAGTGCTGAATGGGACAAGGTGATGGAAACCCTTGCAGTTGCGACAGCTTCTCTGGAGGAATACCGCAGACTTGAAGGTGCAGCAATTGAAAAGGACATCATGATGCGGATCGGCCTTATGGAATCCATGCTGAAGAAAATCGAACCACTTGAAAAAGAAAGATACGAAACGCTTAAACAAAAGCTTCAAAATTCCCTGCTCGAGATGGTTCCGCCTGATAAGACCGATCAAAACCGGTTTGAACAGGAACTGATCTATTATCTCGAAAAACTGGATATTACTGAGGAAAAAACCAGACTGGCTCATCATTGTAAATATTTCCGGGATGTTGCTGCAGAAGATGAACCGGCAGGCCGCAAACTGGGTTTTATAGCCCAGGAAATCGGAAGGGAGATCAATACGATCGGTTCAAAGGCAAATCACTCGGAAATCCAGAAACTGGTGGTTCTGATGAAAGATGAGCTGGAGAAAATAAAAGAACAACTGCTGAATGTTTTATAACCCGGATGGCAAAACAGTCATTATTACTGCACCTTCCGGTGCAGGTAAAACAACTGTTGTGAAACACCTCCTGGGAATTGAGGACCTGAACCTGGAATTTTCCATTTCTGCATGTACGCGTCCGCCTCGTGAAGGTGAAGTCCACGGGAGGGATTATTATTTCATGTCAACCGATAGTTTTAAAAATAAAATAGAAGAAGATGAGTTTGTTGAATGGGAAGAAGTATATAAGAACAGTTTTTACGGAACCCTGAAAACTGAGGTCAGGCGTATCTGGAGATCAAACCGGAACATACTTTTTGACGTGGATGTAATGGGAGGTATTTCGCTGAAACAAAAATTTGGCGAACGCGCATTTGCGCTTTTCATCATGCCGCCTTCGCTGGATGTATTGAGGAACCGGCTGAAAATCCGTGGTCTGGATTCACCTGTAGTTATTGAGAACAGGATCAATAAAGCTTCGCTTGAAATTAGATATGCCGGAAGATTTGACGCGACACTTGTAAATGATATGCTCGATGAAACATTGAAACAAGCGGAAAAGCTGGTCAGATGTTTTCTTGAAAATCCTGTCCGGTCATGAAAACAGGTCTGTTTTTCGGTTCTTTTAATCCGGTGCACATGGGACATCTTATGATAGCCGGTTATATGGCTGAGTTTACGGACCTGGAGCAGATCTGGTTCGTGATCAGTCCCCAGAATCCTTTGAAGAGGAAACAAACACTGCTAAATGATTATGAAAGGCTTATCATGCTTGAGCAGGCGATAGAAGGAGACCAGCGTTTCAGTGTATGTGATGTTGAACTCAGAATGCCGAAACCTTCATATACAATTGATACACTTACTTACCTCACGGAATTGTATTCGATGCAGGAATTTGTTCTGATCATGGGATCCGATGGATTGATGACGTTCCATAAATGGAAAAACCACGAGATCATTCAGCAGAACTATCAGCGATATGTATATCCAAGGCCGGGATTTGGCGTGGATCCGGACAAACATCACAACATTTTGCTGGTCAATGCTCCGCGAATTGAAATCTCATCGACCTTTATCCGGAAGGCTATCAGGGATGAACGCAACATACAGTATTTTCTTCCACCGAAAGTATACCGGCATATCCTGAAAATGCATTTTTATGAAAAATAGGATGTTGAATCTTTTAATCTTTGAATTTTTTAGATGAAGGCCCGGTTAAAGTTCCTAATGTTTTATACCCTCTTTTGGTTTCTGATTTTTATCCTGGCCAAAATCATCTTTTTTCTTTATCAGCATCAGGAGTCCTTTACCCTGCCTGTAACCGACTGGCTGCGGATTATCCTGCACGGTTTCAAGCTTGACGTTTCCACTGCAGGATATATTCTACTGTTTCCGTCGATTTTATTTGCTGCCACTTCTTACTCAAAACGGAAGACCTGTTATTATGTCCTCAACACCTATACATTGCTTGTCCTGGCAGGAGTGCTGGTCCTGATCCTCACCGATCTTGAAATATATAAGTACTGGGGTGTGCGGCTGGATAATGAACCGATGAGGTTTCTCAAAACTCCAGCGGAGATGCTCGCTTCATCCACCCTGCTGACCCTTGTGATTTTTATTTCGGCTTTCCTGCTGTTAACTTTTGTCCTGTTCACTGTGTACCTTAAAAAGATCAGCGTACTCATTAAACATGCACCTCCGGCAAAATGGCAGGGCATCGTATTTTTCATCCTGTTTGCAGGTTTTCTGATCTTACCCATAAGGGGAGGAACCGGTGTTTCGGTTATCAGGACCGGCAGCGTTTATTTTCATGAAAATACTTTTGCCAATCAGGCAGCCGTAAATGTGGTCTGGAATTTCGGCAAATCGGTCATTGAAAAAAAAGAAACCGAAAATCCATTTATATTTTATCATAACGATGGATATGAAGCCAGGTTAAAGGACTTATACACGAGGGGTGAAAGCCCGGTAACCGTATTGACGACTGAAAGGCCCAACATCATCCTGATCATTCTTGAAACATTTTCAGCAAAATTGATTGAACCGCTCGGCGGAGAACCCGGTGTAACACCTGCTTTCAACGAACTTGCCAGAGAAGGTGTGCTTTTCAGCAACATCTATTCGTCGGATTCGCGCACGGATAAGGGTCTCGCGACCATCATCAGCGGATATCCGGTCCTCGAGGCGATACCCATTCTGCGGTATCCTGAAAAAAGTAACAAACTGCCTTTTCTATCACTAAGCCTTATGCAGGAGGGATATCAGGCAACATTCTCATACGGCGGTGAGATCGATTTTGCCAACATGCGTTCATACCTGATAAACGGAAAATTTGGTAAGATCCTTTCCGATGAGCATTATCCGCGATCTGAACGTTCCGGTAAATGGGGAATCCCCGATCATATTATGTTTGAAAATTTTTTTAATGAAGTCATGCAGGAAGAAAAGCCTTTTTTTAAGGTCCTGATGACCCTTTCCCATCACGAACCCTTTGAAACACCCACAACCCCGAAATTTGGTGACAGTAATCTGACAGAGCGATTCCTGAGTTCGGCTTATTATGCTGACAGTTGTCTCGGCAGTTTTGTAAAAAGAATGAAACGGACTGAACTATGGGATGACTTGCTGATCGTCCTTGTAGCCGATCATGGATCCCGACTGCCGGATTTCTGTGAGCACTATGATCCGGGGAAATTTCACATTCCGGTTTTGTGGACGGGAGGTGCGGTCAAAAAGGATACCGTCATTAAAAAATACGGATCTCAGGCCGATCTGGCGGTTACGTTGTTGCAACAGATGGATATCGGTGCGGAAGAGTATTTGCTGGGAAAGGACCTGCTATCATCCGGATCGCATTCATTTGCAATTTATTCTTATAAGGATGGCATCGGAATGCTGACGGATTCATCGGCATTCGGACTGGATTTTATAAACAATGGTCTCAATTTTTCTTACGGGCTTGTAAATGAGGAGTCCGTATATTATGGTAAAGCATTACAACAATATGTATTTGAGCATTATTTAAATCTTGCCGGTTTTCATTCATCCGGGAAATAAATCGGTTTTATCCGGATGTTCTGTTTCCCTTTTCATATGTCATAATCCCCGGGTTCATAACTCAAAAACAGAACGGAACTTTTGCAATTCTTCATACCATAATTTACAAATTCAGTTTCTATTACTTAAAATACTGCATATCATAAAACTTGCGGTATTCTCCGTTGTCTGCCAGCAACTGCTCATGATTTCCTTTTTCGACGATCTTGCCGTTTTGCAGAACATAGATCATATCAGTATGAACAATGGTGGACAACCTGTGTGCGATGACAATGGATGTTCTGTTGACCATCAGTGTAGTAAGTGCATCCTGGACCAGCTTCTCGGATTCCGTGTCAAGGGCTGATGTGGCCTCATCAAGGATCAGTATGGGAGGATTTTTCAGTATGGCCCGGGCAATACTGATTCTTTGCCGTTGACCGCCCGATAATTTGCTACCGCGGTCGCCGATCACGGTATCATATCCCTCGCCGGTATTTACAATAAATTCATGGGCGTGTGCAACTTTGGCAGCATTCACAACAGCTTCTTCAGTTGCATGTTCCACGCCGAAAGCGATATTGTTGTAAAAGGTATCATTGAAAAGTATGGGATCCTGATTCACGATGCCCATAAGTCCCCTGATATCAGAAATTTTGTAATCCCTGATATCACGGCCGTCAATCAGGATCTCACCCTGTGTGACATCATAAAAACGCGGCAAAAGATCAGCAAGCGTAGATTTTCCTGATCCTGAATGTCCTACGAGCGCTATGGTCTGACCCTTTTTGATTACCAGTTCAATATCCTGCAAAACAAATTCTTTACGGTATTTAAAGAAAACATTCCGGTATTCAATTTTATGGCTGAATGAGTGAATGCGAACCGCATCCGGTTTTTCAAGAATGTTGTTCTCGGCATTCAGGATCCTGTTGATGCGTTCCATGGATGCCAGACCCTTTTGTATGCTGTAATATTCCTGGGAGAATGCTTTCACCGGATTGATGATGCTGTAAAACACACCGAGATATACGATAAACTGGTCCGGTGTAAGATTGCTGGTTTTATTGATGATCAGATGTCCCCCGTACCACATTACGGTGATCATCACGACCGTACCGAGGAATTCACTTACCGGATGGGCAAGGTACCTGCGTCTGAGCAACCTCGTCATGATTTTTTTGTAATCCTCATTTTCCTTCTGAAAGCGCCAATAGATCTTTTTCTCAGCATTGAAGGCCTGAATGATCCTGAGACCGGAAAGTGTTTCTTCGACTGTAGTGAGCAATTCACCAAGTTTGTTTTGTCCCCTCAGGGAACTTTTCTTGAGTGACTTTCCGATCCTGCCGATGATCATGCCTGCCAGCGGAAACAATATGAGCACAAATAAGGTCAGCTGCCAGCTGATGATGAACATTGAAATGACATATACGAGTATGATCACAGGATTCTTAAGGAACATATCCATGGAATTCATGATGGATGTTTCAACTTCTGATACATCACCGGTAATGCGTGACATGATATCTCCCTTCTTTTCTTCCGTGAAAAATCCAATCGGAAGGGATACCGTTTTCTGATAGATCTTATTCCTGATATCGCGTATTACGGAATTTCTTAACGTAACAATGGTATGGCTGGCAAGATAAGTAAAGCCCACTTTCAGAAAGGTCATCACAATCAGGAACAGCCCTATGTATACAAGCACCAGGACATAGCTGTGCCGTTCGGCTATCTGTGTGATCAGACTGTACAGGTTGTGGGTCAGTGCCTTCATGAATTCATCCATACTGGAAAGAGAATCCTTCAAATCCATAAAGCCGTATACTTTTTCTTCCAGTCCGAATAATATTTTTAGTGCCGGAATGATGCTGATCAGGCTAAAGACTCCGAATACCGCTCCCAGAAAATTGAACACGAAGTTCAGGTACAAATGCTTTTTATATGGCGGAATATAGGTCTGTAATATTTTGATGAATTCCTTCATTCAGTTTTATTTATCTTTTGACTTCTTTGTAATTTTTGAACGCTCCCAAACGGTGTCCGAAAAGAAGGTTTTTTTCAATCCAGCTGATGATGACGTATTTGGGTTTATCATGTTTGATGATCAGCTTGTTTCTGCTTTTTCTTTCTCCAGAAAACCTGAGCTTGTCACTCCAGTTGAACTGCTCCATCCATTGCTTCATCACTGCCGGGTGTGTCCCTTTGTAAATCGGGACATGCTTCAGGTTCCCGTAATCAAAAGATCCCCTGAACAGGTCTTTCTGCTCCATTTCACCGGTGACTTTCCTGCCCCGGTGATTGATGCTGAAGGATCTGATCTTCCGGTTCATGAGTTCAGGAGGGCGTACCCAGCCGTAATGAAAGATTCGTGCGTTTGCTCTGGCTGATTTCAGTTTGAACGTGTTCTCCTTTTGCCTGTAATGTAAGCCGTCAAAATCCGGAATGCGCCGGAATGACTGGGCTGACTGCCATGAATGAATGTCGGGCAGGTTCCGTATGATCCTGATCTCATGCCTGTACCAGCAATGATTGTTCTGGTAATGCCGGTAATCACCCCAGAAATGGATGTAATCAAACAGGAGCCCTTCAACCTCTTTGTCATCAATAAGTTCTGCGCATCTTTTCTGAATGGCCGGCAGGTCATCTTCGTGAACTACCTCATCCGACTGCAAATAAAAAAGCCAGTCGCCTTTGCAATACGATTTTGCAATATCAGTCTGGTGTGCATGTTCCATCCCGCGCGGATATTTCTCCACATCCCAGATGGTGTCAATTATTTTAATCTTTGGACTGTCAATGGATTCAATCTCTTCCCGGGTAGGGTCATCATCATCACTGTCGCCAAGCACAACAATGAATTCGTCCACTATGGGCAAAATACTCATTACCGCCTGTTTTATCGGATAGTATAATTTATTCGCATTTTTACCCATTGTAAATCCACTGATCGTCATACGCTGTTGTGATTCCTGTTGAACTTCGGATTTTCTAGATGCCGGTATAATTAAAAGGAGTAAGTTTCTTAAGTTCTGTTTTCACACTTTCTGTTATTTCAAGGCTGTCAATAAAAGCGAACAGCTGATCTTTACCGGTACTTTTATGGGTGCGCGTAAGGGTTTTCAATGCCTCATAGGGATGGGGATAACCTTCGCGCCGCAATATGGTCTGAATGGCTTCTGTCAGTACCACCCAGTTCTTTTCAAGGTCATCTTTAATAACCGGTTCATTGATGATGATTTTGTCCAGTCCCCTGAGGAGCGATTTCAGGGCAATAACGGTGTGTGCAAAGGGTATGCCTGTATTTCTCAGAACCGTGGAATCCGTTAAATCACGTTGCAGTCTGGAGACGGGCAGTTTTGCACTTAAGTGTTCAAACAGTGCATTCGCGATCCCGAGATTGCCCTCAGAGTTTTCAAAGTCAATCGGATTTACCTTGTGGGGCATGACCGAGGAACCGACTTCACCCTGCCCGATTTTCTGTGTGAAGTACTCCAGCGATATGTAGGTCCAGATATCACGGTTCAAATCTGTCAGGATTGTATTGATCCTTTTCATGCAGTCAAAAAGCGCAGCCAGGTTATCATAATGATCAATTTGTGTCGTGGTTTGCAAACGTGACAGATTAAAAGATCTTTCGATGAAATCATCGGCAAATTGCACCCAGTTGATTTCAGGATATGCTGCTGCATGGGCATTGAAATTGCCGGTAGATCCTCCGAATTTTGCAGAAACAGGTATTTTTTTCAACTGGTCATACTGTGTGGTAAGTCTTTCTACAAAGACAAGGATCTCTTTTCCGACACGGGTCGGGGAAGCAGGTTGTCCGTGGGTGCGGGCAAGCATCGGAATATTCTTCCATGCACCGGCCATACCGGAAAGTTTTTCGACTACCTGACTGACCAGTGGAAAATAAATATCTTTCAGGGCCTGTTTCAGAGAATAGGGAACAGCCGTGTTGTTTATGTCCTGGGAGGTGAGCCCGAAATGAATGAATTCTTTGTACTGCTGAAATCCGAATTGTTCAAATTGCCCTTTCAGGTAATATTCAACGGCTTTTACATCATGGTTGGTGACTTTTTCCAGATCCTTTATCTTTTTGGCATCATCAACTGAAAATGACTCATATATATTCCGGATGGATCCAAAATCATCTGTCCTGAAATTCTTAAGCTGCGGTAACGGCAATTCACACAAAGCAATAAAATATTCCACCTCAACCATCACACGGTATTTCATCAATGCGTACTCGGAAAAATACCGGTCACAGCCGGTTACCATCTTACGGTACCGGCCGTCAACAGGAGATATGGCAGTAAGTTGAGACAAATCCATAATCGTTACTTTTTAGGAGCATAACTTCAGATCAATCAAATGACTTCTGCTTTTTCCAGATAATAAAATTTTTGTTTTTCGCGCTCCCGAAGATAGTAAAAAAAGTTCAATGGTATCCGGATATAGTATTGCATTGCAAATGAAATTCTTATATTATTTCATCATGAACCTGTTTTCAGATTTTGCGTTCATGTGGCATTTCATTTTGGTGAAAAAGTATAAGGGTTGTGATAATGTTTGATAATTAAAGTAACTTTTATTCATAAAACCGTCTAATTTTGTCCTGTATAGCATGCATCCAGATACATGACAAAAATCCGCAAAAAACAACTTTTGCGATCGCTGAAAGCGTTTGCAATAACAGCACCTGCAGTTCTGCTGCTCTCTTCCTTATCATTCCGGCAGGCTGATCTGCAGGGTCAGCAGGGTAATGATACAACTGTCGTTTATGTATTCGATATTCTTAAAGAGATTGCCCGGCCTGCATGGCGGACAACCTTACGGGCATTTGCCGAAGCCAGGGCTCTTGAGGCTGATTATATCATCATGCGCATCAATACTTATGGAGGTCTCGTTGATATTGCTGATTCCATCAGGACAAAGATCATCAACAGTCCCGTACCGGTTCTGGGTTTTATTGACAATCAGGCTATATCGGCAGGTGCATTGATTTCCATTGCTTGCGACAGCATTTACATGCGTCCGGGCGGAAATATCGGTGCTGCAACCGTTGTAGACCAGACCGGTGCAGTCGTTCCGGATAAGTACCAGTCGTTTATGCGGTCCACCATGAGGGCTACCGCGGAATCTCACGGCAAGGATACGATCATTACGGGTAATGACACCATCATCCGGTGGCATCGTGACCCGCTCATTGCAGAAGCAATGGTAGATCCCACAATTATGGTCCCGGGGATCGTTGATTCCACAAAGGTACTGACTTTTACTGCTGAAGAAGCGATGCGGAACGGATATTGCGAGGGACTGGCCGTTGATATACCGGAGGTGCTCGAGAAGGCCGGAATAAGGAATTATAAGCTTTCGGCATATGTTCCGTCCACTATGGATAAATTTATCGGATTTCTGATCAGTCCGGTAGTCCAGGGCATTCTGATCATAGTCATGATCGGGGGAATATACTTTGAGCTGCAGTCACCGGGTATAGGTTTTCCGATCGCTGCTGCCGCTATTGCCGCTTTATTATATTTTGCTCCACTTTATGTGGAAGGATTGGCAGAACACTGGGAGATCCTGTTGTTTGTTGTGGGTATCGTACTGGTTATTCTTGAGATATTTGTGATTCCGGGATTCGGTATTGCAGGAATTTCAGGCATCACCCTGATCGTTGCGGGATTAACACTGAGTCTGGTTAATAACGTCGTTTTCCGGTTTGAAGGGATTAACGCTCTCGCACAATTATCAAAGGCCTTGTTTACCGTACTGTTGTCGGTGTTTATTTCTTTTGCCCTGGTGATCCTGGGGACGAAACGCTTTGCTTTTTCAAAAGCCATGAGAGGTCTGGCACTTGATTCGGTACAGGACCACAGGGAAGGATATATTGGTGTCGATGTCAGACAAAAAGAGATGATCGGAAGGACCGGAACTGCCTATACGATCCTCCGGCCTTCCGGACTTGTGGAGATTGATAATGAGATCTTTGATGCAAAAGCTGAAATAGGTTATATTGAAAAAGGAGAAAAAGTAAAGGTAATCAGGGATGAAACCGGCCAGTTGTACGTCATTAAAGCCTGAACCAAACCTTAAAATATGAAGGTGAACAGCAGGGTCCTTATCAAAACCATCATTTACATCATTCTTGCAGTTTTTATTGTTGCTGCGGCAGAAATCGCACTGGTCTACAAAAAAGTTTACGGTCCGAATATACAGACGACCGATGGGGAACCCTATACGCTGTACATACCATCGGGATCGGCATATGATGATGTACTTGAATTGCTGTATGCAAACAACCTGGTCAGGAACAGGGACGCTTTTGAATGGGTGGCCGATAAGAAAAATTTCAAGGCTCATGTTCACCCGGGTCGTTATATCATCAGGCATAACATGTCAAATAACGCACTGGTCAACATCCTGAGGTCGGGTTTACAGGAACCCGTTCAGGTTGTCTTCAATAATGCCCGTACCCTTCAGGAACTTTCGGAGAAAATATCGGTACAGATTGAGCCCGATGCGGATACCCTGCTGCAATTGTTACAAAATGAACAGTTTATTCAAAAATATGGTTTCAACCGGAATTCCATAATGGGAATGTTCATTCCGAATACTTATGAGATATGGTGGAGTATAAGTGCAGAAGGATTTCTTGACAGGATGTACCGTGAATATGAGAGATTCTGGACCCGTGAAAGGCTTGGCAAAGCAGCCGATATGGGTCTGACCCCGAACCAGGTCATTACCATGGCTTCCATCATTATTAATGAAACCACCAAAGAGGATGAATATTCACGCATAGCCGGATTGTATCTGAACCGTTTGAACAAAGGCATTAAATTACAGGCAGATCCCACAGTCATATTTGCAATAGGTGATTTTGCACGGCAGCGCGTCTTAACAAAGGATACACAGGTCGATTCTCCCTACAACACATATCTTTATTACGGATTGCCTCCGGGACCCATTGCAATACCGTCGATCAGATCAATTGATGCGGTATTGGACCATGAAAAACATGATTATATTTATTTTTGTGCAAAAGACGACTTTTCAGGCTATCATGTGTTTGCACAGACACTCGAACAGCATAACAGGAATGCACGCTTGTACCAGAGGGCACTGAATCAACGAAACATTTTGAAATAGGTGTATTTATACTGAGGGTCGCATATGTATTTAATTTCCGTAAGGATCATTACTTAGAGCAGTATTTATGGATAAAATAAAATTTGATACCAATGGCTGGAGGGGAATTATTGCGAAAGAATTCACCATTGATAACGTGGCAAAGATATCACTGGCAGCTGCCACGTGGCTGACCCGCAAATACGGGGACCCGACGGTTGTCATAGGTTATGACTGCCGCTTCAACGGGGAAATGTTCATGGAATCCGTGGCAAAGATATTGGCCTCAAAAGGAATCAGGGTTTTTATTGCCGAGCATTTTGTCACCACTCCCATGGTATCATTGGGTATGGTAAAACTTCAAGCACAATGTGGAATTGTCATTACGGCCACGTATAATCCTGGAGAATATAACGGTTACAAGCTGTTGGGTGAACATGGCGGGCCAATGTCGGATAAAGATCTGAAGGACATTGAAAACCTTATCAGCCATGATCTTGAAATTGATCTGGAACTGATAAACTGGAATTATCTGTTGGAACAGGGCACTATTTTGTATATGGATCTGGATAATATTTATAACAGAGAACTGGTCGATCATTTTGATCTGGACCGGATCAATACTTCCGGACTGAAATTCGCATTTGATGCCATGTACGGCAGCAGCCAGAATATTCTTCCCAGGTTGTTGCCTGAAATAAAAATGTTGCATTGTGAATGGAATCCCTCATTCGGCAACATACCTCCTGACCCGGTAAAAAAGAACCTTCATGAACTGATCGAGTATATCTGGAAAAACAAGGGGATCGACTGCAGTTTTGCTGCCGACGGGGAGGGCGCGAGGATTGCGTTGTTTGATAAAGAAGCAAATTTCTATGATGCCAACATGGTTCTCCTGTTGCTGATACATTATCTTGCCGGTTACCGGCAACTCAAGGGTAAAGTGGTGGTCAGCTTTCCCACGACCGGAAAAATTGAAAAGATCTGTTATGTTTATGGTCTGGAAGTCACCCGGACCCGGGTGGGCTTTACAGACGCAGCCAGAATCATGAATGAGCAGGAAGTCCTGATAGCCGGTGAGGAATCAGGCGGCATCGCGTTTGGAAATCATATTCCGGAATGCGATGCCATATGGACCGGACTGAATATCTGGCAATGGCTGGCCGAATGTAAAAAGCCGCTGCGCGAGCTGTGTGATGAGGTGATCAGCATGACCGGACAATTTGCATTTGAAAGGGCCAATCTAGAAATGAACCGCAACAACAGGAATAAGATCGTTGAAAAATGCACGAACGGGACGCTCAATAATTTCGGACGGTTTACAGTGAGTGATTTTGAAATATTTGACGGCTTTAAATTTTTTCTGGGCGGTAATGAGTGGCTTCTAATCAGGCCATCCACCACCAGACCCTTACTAAGGATTTATGCAGAAGCAGAGACTGTGGAAACTGCCCAGGAGATCATCTATTCGGCAATGAAAACCATAATGGATGAAGTTGGTTTATAATTCCGGGTTTCAGGTTTTGTGTTTCTGGTTCCTGACTTTTGCTCCCGGTTCCCTGTAAAGCATTATATTATATTTACCTCCGTTTCAAGTCCAATGCCGAAATGATTCAGCACGCTTTGCTGAATTTTTTGTGCAAAACTGAGGATCTCTGATCCGTCTGCTCCTCCGTAATTCACAATAACAAGGGGATGTTTCCTGTACGTACCCACATTCCTGACCCGTCTGCCCTTCCAGGTGCAGTGTTCGATCAGCCAGGCCGCAGACAGTTTGATGTTACCGCCTGAATCTAGAAAAAAGGGTATTTCCGGATATCTTAGCTTCAGTGAATCCAGTAAGGTTTGATCAACAACGGGATTCTTAAAGAAGCTTCCCGCATTGGCAAGAATTTCCACATCCGGCAGTTTTCGTTTCCTGATCGTTATGACAGCACTGCGGATATTCCCGAGGGTGGTTTCCGGATGCAGAGAGAGCTCTTTTTTCAGCTCGTGATAGGAGGTGTTGAAACAGTGATTTTTTTTCAGCCTGAAAGTAACGTGCGTGATGATCACCCTGTTTTGCAGATCCGATCTGAATATGCTGTTTCGGTATGCAAATTCGCATTGTTTATTGCTGAATTTTCTTGTACTGCCGCTTTCAAGATCAATTGTCTCCACCATTTCAATGGAATCCCTGACTTCCATCCCATAGGCGCCGATATTCTGAACGGGGCTTGCACCAACAGTTCCCGGTATGTATGACAGGTTCTCGATCCCTCCCCAACCATTCTTAACGCAGTATGCGACAAAATCATCCCAGTTTTCACCGGCTGCTGCTCTCAAAAGGACAGATTCATCGTTTTCCGATATGTTTTCAATGCCTTTGATTGAAAGCCGCAATATACAACCGTCATAATCATGCGTAAACAGTACATTGCTGCCGCCACCCAATACCATTTTCGGCCGGATTGCGTGCAGTTCCGATCCTATGAAATTCCTGATATCATTCACATCTGACACCTCAATGAGGTATCTGGTCTTTACATGAACACGGAACGTGTTGAATGTCAGCAACGATGCGTTTTCCAGAATATTCATAATCGGGAGCGGATGGTACGGTAAAAATAGTATTTTATACGGTTCACAGCAAAAGCCATCGTTTGCAAAGAATTCATAATTTAGCAGATTGTACAGATTTACGGATCCGATGCATGTAATCCTTTGTGTGACAAACGATATCCAAACCGACCGGCGTGTATGCCGGGTCGCCCGGTCTTTGATGAAATACGGGCAGCAGGTGACCGTGATCGGCAGGATAAATAAACTGCACCCGGCCCTTCCTGATTTTCCGTTCCGGATCCGGAGGATGCGGTTGCTGTTTAACAGGGGACCGTTGTTCTATGCCGAATATAACGTGCGTTTGCTGTTCCGCCTGCTTTTTGCACATGCCGACGTCCTTGTCGCAAATGACCTCGATACATTGCCTGCAGTATATGCCGCATCACGGATGCGTAAAAAAGTCATGCTGTATGACAGTCATGAATATTTTACCGAGGTTCCTGAACTGATTGACCGGAATCTGGCAAGAAAGACCTGGTTGTTGCTGGAACATTTGATCCTGCCTGAAATACGGCATGCATATACCGTAAGTGAACCGATTGCCGCGGCATACCATGAAAAATACGGGATCAGTATGCAGGTAATCAGAAATTTGCCATGGCGCCTGCAGGAACCTGTTCATCCTGAAAGAATACTGAGAACGGCCGATGAAAAGATCATACTGTATCAGGGCTCACTGAACAGGGGAAGGGGACTGGAACTGGCCATACTTGCAGTAAAGCATTTGCACAATACAAAACTCGTGATCATCGGTACGGGTGATGTGGAACATGAGCTGAAAACCCTTGTCATCAGTCAGGGCCTTCAGAACAGGGTATTGTTTCAAGGAAGAATCCCTCAGGATGAACTGAATCAGTATACCGTTCAGGCTGATGTTGGCATTTCACTCGAGGAACACAGTGGCCTTAACTATTATTACGCCCTTCCCAACAAACTTTTCGACTATATACAGGCGGAAATTCCGGTTGTTGTATCGGATTTGCCTGAAATGGTTTCAGTTGTAAACCGTTATAAAATCGGACTTGTAAGCACGGCCGGCGAACCTGAAACACTGGCAGCAGTATTCCATGAAGTGCTGCACAACCGGGAAAAAAGACGAATCTGGAAGGACAATTTGAAGAAGGCGGCAAAGGAACTGTGCTGGGAGCATGAAGAGCCGAAGCTAATTGAGATATACCTTAAAGCGACGAACAACGAATGGAGTATTTAACGACTGCTTCAGATCCCATCCATTTGAAAAGAAGATCTTTCATTGCACTAAGGTATCATTGGACCGAAATCCCGGCGTAATAATGAGTTCTGCCCGGTTGCTTTCAGGAATTACAGAAGCTGCTTTATTTTGTTTTCTTTGAATCAGCCCAACATGCAGGTTCCAAGACCTTTTTCCACAGCCGGCAGATAAAAATGCGCGACTGCGATCCCCATATCGAAAAACGGATATTCCCTGTCCTTGATTACCTGTCCGAAACCGGATTTGAGATGTGCTTTCTCACGGACAACAACAACATGTACCACGGATCATTCGTTTCGTAACATTCTTTTTAATAGTTTTGTCACCAAACAAAAAACCACTGTAATTGTATTTACCGAAACAAATATTCAAGAGGAATTCACACAATGCCTTTTTTAAGGTGCTTGCAGGTTTTGGCAGGTCGTTGAACCGCCTGTATGAAAACAGGAATCATGATGTGTACAGTAACGGAGAATTGACGGTGCTGGAAAAGCTGGCCATGATCAACCCGTCCGTGATCATTGACGGTGGGGCCAATATTGGTAAATATGCCCTGCTGGCAAACCGGTTGATACCCGGGTGCAAAATATACGCCTTTGAGCCCGTTGAAAGCACGTTTCTGGAGCTTGTGGAAAACACACGGGATCACAGCAATATCATTCCGGTGAATAAAGGACTTTTTAAAGATGACTGTACGCGGGAAATGAATATTTTTCCATCACATACACACGCTTCCTTGTTTGACATCAAAGGATTACCTTACAAATCGCAGCGCACAAGCACGGTCGAACTCATTCAGGGAGACCGTTTTCTGGATGAACAAAAAATAGATCAGGTGGATTTACTGAAAATTGATATAGAGGGTGCGGAATACGACGCATTGGAAGGTTTTCGGAACAGTATAAAAAGAAGTGTGATCAGGGCGGTTCAGTTTGAATACGGTTACATCAACATATCGACCAAAAAGCTTCTGATCGATTTTTACAGGTTTTTTGAAGAACATGATTTTATAACCGGTAAGATTTTCCCCAGAACAGTTGAATTCAGAGACTATGCATTCAAATATGAGGATTTCCTGGGTCCCAATTTTATTTCCGTCAAAAGAAGTGAACAGGAATTCATCAACTTGCTCAAGTATAAAATAAAAAGGCGGGGGCGGCTAAAATTGGTCTGACAGGTGTTCAACAGCTTTAAGCTTCCCTCAGGTTCACAATTCTATAATTTCTTCCGATGTCGTTTGTGCGTCAATCACCGTGATGGCTGCCATATTAACGATTTCCCGCACAGAGCTATCCATTTGAAGAACATGGATGGGTTTCCGGATACCCAGCAGCACCGGTCCGATCACTTCAGCACCTCCCAGGGTCTGCATCATTTTATAGGCAATATTACCCGAATTCAGATCGGGGAAAATGACGGTGTTCACTTCCATATCGGCCAGCTTGTTAAAGGGAAACTTATCGAAGCGCAACTGTCCGTCAAATGCATAGTTTGCCTGCATTTCACCGTCCACGAGCAACCCGGGATGATCACGGTGCAGCATTTCAACAGCTTCCCTTACGGTATGGGGACTTCCGGAAGGACTTGATCCGAAGTTCGAAAACGAAAGCATGGCGATCCGGGGCACCATATCGAATTTCCTGACCTCATTGGCCGTCAGCAATGCGGTATCTGCCAGTGTGCGGGCAGACGGTTCGATGTTTACCGTAGTATCGGCAAAAAAGAAAGGACCTCTTTTGGTGATGATGATGTACATACCTGCAATATGTTCCCGGCTGTTATTCGTACCTGCAATCTGAAGTGCGGGTCTGATGGTATTGGCATAACGGGTGGAAAAACCTGCCAGAAAACCATCGGCTTCACCTGCATCCACCATCATCACACCAAAGTAATTCGGATCGCGGATGATCTCAAGGGCTTCCCCGAACGTCATGCCTTTCCGCTGCCGTTTCAGGAACAAGCGTTCTGCATATCGTTTTCTTTTTTCTTCTTCTGCCGGACTGTGAATATCAATGATCTTCACCTTTTCCATATCCATGGAATTTTGTTTAGCCAGCTTTCGGATCTCCTTCTCAGATCCAAGCAATACGGGTTTTGTCATGCCCAGATCTGCGGTCAGCTGCACAGCTTTTAATACCTTATAATTATGGGCATCTGCAAACACGACTGTTTTCGGATTTTCTGCGGCCTTACTCCGGATATCATCCACCAGCTTATTATACAAGCCCATTCTTTTCATCAGCTGTATCTCATATTCTTTCCAGTCGGTTATTACTTCCCGGGCAACTCCGGTTTCAATCGCCGCTTTTGCAACTGCAGGTGCCACAAAGGTGATCAGCCGCTGGTCCAGCGGCTTGGGTATGATGTAATCACGTCCAAATGAAAGGTTGCCGACTTTATATGCAACATTGACCTGCTCGGGCACATCTTTTCTGGCCAGCTCTGCCAGGGCATGGACCGCTGCCAGTTTCATCTCTTCGTTGATGGTGCGTGCTTTAACATCCAGTGCGCCACGGAAAATAAAAGGGAATCCCAGTACATTGTTGATCTGGTTGGGATAATCACTTCTTCCTGTGGCAACAATGACATCGTCACGTGCCGCAACAGCATCTTCATAAGATATTTCCGGAACGGGATTGGCCAGGGCAAAGACAACAGGATCGGGAGCCATGGTACGGATCATCTCCTTTGTCACGATATTCCCGGTCGACAATCCGAGAAACATGTCGGCACCTTTCAGCGCTTCGTCGAGCGTGGAAATGTCCAGATCCCTGGCAAATTCAAGCTTGTATGGATTCAGGTCCTTTCTTTTTATGGTCAGCACGCCCCTGCTGTCAAGCATGATGATGTGATCAGAACGGATGCCGAGCTTTTTGTAAAGTCTTGCGCATGATATTGCTGAAGCACCGGCGCCATTGATAACCACCTTAACATCTTCCAGTTTTTTGCCAACCAGACTGAAGGCATTCAGCAGTCCGGCACCCGATATGATAGCCGTGCCGTGCTGATCATCATGAAAAACCGGAATGTCGAGTGCCTGCCTCAACCCTGCCTCAACCTCAAAACATTCGGGTGCTTTGATGTCTTCAAGATTGATACCGCCAAATGTCGGTGATATGGCTTTAATGGTATCAATGAGTTTATCGGTATTCTTTTCGTCGATCTCAATATCGAAAACATCCACATCAGCAAAAACCTTAAAAAGCAATCCTTTGCCTTCCATGACAGGCTTGCCCGCAAGGGCACCGATGTCTCCAAGTCCCAGCACAGCAGTCCCGTTTGAAACCACTGCAACCAGGTTGCATTTTGATGTATATACATAGGCATCTTCCGCTTTTTTTTGAATTTCAAGACAAGGTTCGGCCACACCCGGAGTATAAGCCATTGACAGATCATACTGCGTACTGTATGGTTTTGTGGGTATTACCTCGATTTTTCCGGGCCTGCCGCATGCATGGTAGCGGAGGGCTTCTTCGCGGGTAAATTTTGCCATTGCACAGGAATTTTAATGATGGAATAAAGGTAGTGAAAAATCGTTTCGGGAAGGGGGATCTAACCTGCAAACGCACTGTAAAACTTTCCGTTCCTTATCCCTGGTTGCTTGTTCAGGGTTGCCGGAAGCGCTCCTGGTTACCTGTTCCGGATTTCGACTTTCCCGTTCCGCGTTTTCTGTTTGTGGTTTTTTGCTCCCTTAAAAAAAGACGCCGCCTTTTTTTTAAGGCGGCGTCTGATCGGTCAATTAACACCGGGAAATGAAATCATTTCAACCGGTTGACCCTGACACACTAACTAACACCATCCTGTTAATAACCCGGATTCTGTATCAGTGTCGCAACACCTTCCTTTTTGCTTCTGTCAATAGCAGTTGTATGAATGGGTAAAAACCTGTCTTTCGGTTCGTCATAGCTCCAGCTGGACTGGTAATGCCCGTAACGGGGACCGCCATCAGGATGCTGAAGGGATCTTTCAAAATCCAGGTAAGTGTTACATTCTTCCACTGCCTTCCCGAACCTAACCAGATCATAGAACCGGGTTCCCTCCTCTCCAAGTTCAAGGGTTCGTTCATACAGTATGGCATCCAGCGCACCCTGTTCGGTGGCAAAGGGATCGTCGGCATAAGAAGGGTCCCAGAGGCCGATCCTGTAATTGGCGGCATCTTCGGTACCGTCCCTGCCACCGACCTTCACCCAGTGACGCCCGCTGGAGGAATTGTTCATCATTCGTTCCCTTACCTGATTTACATAATCCCTTGCCTTTTCAAGGTTTCCGTTGACACGGACCTCCAGCTCGGCAGCCATCAGCAAAACATCTGCAAACCTTATGAGCGGTATATTAATCGCATGAGCGGCACTGATTGTACTCTGGTATACGCCCATCTGGTCTTTCCAGACCTTGAATTTCTTGCCCCCGTAAGGTCCCTGTTCCAGCTGTGCACGGATCCATGCCGAGCCTGCAAATGGTCCCCATCCCAGGAATTCGATGCCCCTTCTGCCAATGGCCCAGTCGAGCCTGGGATCAACGCCCTGTGTATCGATTTCAAAAGCAGCCGGTGCGGGAGGCAGGCCGTAATCATCTTTCAGGGTGTCGGAGCTGCTTCTGGGCCCTTCAAACATATCCAGATAGGGAAGTCCCCTTCCGTCAACACGGAAATGATTTGCATACCATTCGGTTGGCTGTTTGAAACCCCATCCTTTGGCGAGGTCCGGACCATTCTTGTCGCGCCAGTAACCTGTCTGCACAGTGCCCGGAAATGAATTCGGCCCGCCAAAAAATGATTCAGGAGTACCGTCCAATATCGAGCACTCAACTCCCCAGACGTATTCGGAATGGTGTTCATAGGCAGCGTCAAAATTGTCCTTGTAATTTTCCAGCAGGGCATACGCGTCTCCCTGATTTGTAACGCCGCTGTTAATAGCACCGGTCAGCAATGTGAGCGCTTCTGAAAGCTTGCTGGCGTATTTGGCCGGTTCAAAGCCCCAGGCATACATGTAAAACTTGGCCAGCAATATCTGAGCAGCCCATTTGTTCGGCCTTGCCGGCTGACTTTGTATTTCGGGAAGGTTGTTCATGGCAAATTCCACATCTGCAAACATGTTTGGCCAGATGTCCACATAATTCTGAGCGGACGGATCGCCTTCGTAATTCGGTACGCGCGGATCTTCAGTGGTCTCATCAACCCAGGGTATGTTGTAAATGTTCTTTTTCCCGTGGAAATAATAGATCGCACGAAGAAAACGGGCTTCCGCCTCCACCTGGAGTTTTCTTGTTGCTGAAAGGTCTGTAACAGATTCAAGAAGTTTCAGAACTGTATTGCATCGGTCCACACCGGTATAGGTCATGGTAAAGAGACCGGCATCGTTGGTATTGGACAGATCATACGCTATGAATTCATTGTAGCTGGGAACGTCAAAAGCTGCTGATCCCTTGTTCAGTTCACCGCCACGCAGGCCTCCATGAAAGTCGCACATAATATTGTTGGAATAAAAGCCATTATTCAGATATGCATATGCGCCGATCAGGGCGTTTTCTACACCCGTGGCATCTTGAAGCAATTTTTCGCTGAAAGACCCTACGGCATCTACTTCGAGGAAACTTTCGTCGCAGGAAATCAGCCATAGCGATAATATACATGTTAATGTGATTAAATATGTCTTTTTCATTTGACTTTTCGTTTATTGTTATTAATATTTAAATTAGAATCCTATGTTGATGCCGAAAATGATCTGCTTCGGTGTCGGATTGAAGTTCAGGAGAACACCCATGCCCAGGTCGCTTCCTGTGAGGCTGACTCCGGGATCAAGGGCTGAGAATTCCTTGTTTGTGACAGTGATCAGGTTCTGTCCCTGGATGTATACCCTGAGCGTGTTCAGCCGGATCTTGCTGATAAGATTCCGGGGCAGCGTATAACCCAACTGCATGGTCCTGACCCGCAGGTAAGTGGCATCTTCCAGCAAGTAATCGGTCGGATACTGTGCGGACCTGACGTCGTTCCAGGACAACCGCGGCAGTTTTGCTGTTTCCTTGGTTTCAGGTGTCCAGGATTCATACAGCATGCGCTTGCTGCGGTTGAATGCATAGGTATTGAAGTCGACGTTATAGCGGGCGTCATTGTACACCTGGCCTCCCTGGTTCCAGAACAGGAAGGCTGAAAAATCAAGCCCTTTCCATGCCAGTGCCAGGTTGAAACCCACCTGGAAGTCGGGGTGCGGTGAACCCAGAATGGTCCTGTCAGCTGCATTGATGATCCCGTCATCATTCTGATCGACGAGCCACCAGCCGCCCAGTCTGGGTGTCATATAGGTGCCGCCGGGAATGGAAGCTATATATGCATTCAGTTCAGCCTCATCGTCAAGAAAACCGCCGATTTTATATCCGTAGAACGATGATATTTCCTCGCCTACAATGGTTATACAGGCGTTACCCCCTTCTGCGCTGCCTCCATAAAGTGCCACGGCCGGGTCATCCATGATTTTCAGCACCTCATTTTTGTATGTCGAAAAATTGGCGCTTACTTCGTAGTCAACCTGACCTGCTATCCTTCCGCGCTGGGTGAGATTTACGTCGAGACCGATGTTCTTGATGTCCCCGACGTTAATGTATGGCTGCGTAACACTGGCTTCAGTATACGGAGCCTGGTTCTGTACCAGAAGGTCGTCGGTTTCCTTGATGTAAAAGTCAACGGCCAGACTTGTACTGCCTGCAAAGAATGTGGCATCCAGACCGTAATTTTGTGTTGTGGATTTTTCCCATCTTGCATCGGGATTGCCTTTTCTGGATTTGGTATAACTGTTTCCCAGCTGTGATGCACCGCCAATAGGATAAGTTTCCGAAACGGATTGGACAAAAGTAGTAAACTGGTTGTTATAAGCCAATCCGCTCTGATTGCCGACGATACCATAGCTGGCACGCAGCTTCAGGTCGGTCAGCCAGGTGATGCCCTTCATGAATTCTTCACCCGTTACGCGCCAGCCGACTGCAACAGACGGGAAGTTGCCCCACCTGCTGTTCGGCCCGAACTTTGAGGAACCGTCGCGACGGATGGTGGCATTGAAGATGTACTTGTCAGCATACGTATAATCCAGCCTTCCGAAATATGAAAGCAGCTTATAGGGAGTAAAAGAGCCGCTGAGGTTTTTGGTCCCTGTTCCCGCAGAGGGGACGAGGAAACTCAGGTTATCATTGATGACAAAACCCTGTACATCGGTCTGGTTACTTGAGCTTACCTGGTTGATGGCCTCGGTGCCCACCAACAGTTTTATTAAATGATTGCCCAGCGTTTTTGTATAGGTGGCCTGATTGGTCCAGGTCCAAGCAACATTATCGCGTGATGTCCATACAAGTTGGTTCGGCTGGCCGTTGCTTTCAGCGTGTTCCCAGGTGGTCTGTGATAAATTCCGGTTCTGTCCGTAATTGAAGTCCAGTCCGAATGAAGAACGCAGCACCAGGTCATTGAACAGGGTCAGCTCGGCAAAAACATTGCCAAAAATTCCGTAGTTGTAATACTTGTCGAAACGGTCATGCCATGCATAACTAAATGGATTGTTCCCTTTTCCCCCGCGATTTGTTTTGGAAATATCCGGACATCTTGAGCTGGCAGGATTCCCTGCAATGTCCCAGACAGGCAATATGGCGGGCATGGTCCATGCTGAAGCTGGAAACCCGACATTTCTGCCTTCGTTGTACATGATCTGAAGGTTCTCACCCAGCCTGATGATCCTCTGAATGTTGAAAGTGCTGTTCGCCCTTACGGTATACCTCGTATAATAGCTGTACTCGTCAGATGTCTGCTCCTGGTCGAAATAATTCAGCGACAGGGCGTAGTTACCCCTGTCCGAACCGCCGGCAGCGGTCAGCTGGACATTGGTGATCGGGGCAGGATTGTACACTTCATCGAACCAGTCTGTTGCAGCAGATTTTACAATCGGATGGTTTGCATAATCATAGTTTGCAGGATCGACTGCCCACGCGAATTGTTCCGGATCGCTGATCCTCATTTCTTCCAGGGCAGCCCCGCCTATATCCAGTCCGCTATAGTTTACAGCAAGAAGGTATTCCGGTATCACGGGTGTCGGACCGGAACCGTATTGTTGATGTGTGGGGGTCAGACCGTCATTGCTCATGGATTGCCAGATATATTCCCCCCATTCCTGACCATCGAGCAATTCCGGAAAATCTCTCTCGGATACGTAATTGATTCCGTAGTAAGCATCCAGATTGACCTGTACGGGTCCTTCCCGGCCCTGTCTTGTGGTGATGATCACGACACCGCTGGCAGCGCGTGATCCGTATACAGCGGCTGAAGCCGCATCTTTCAGGAACTGCATCGATTCGATGTCATTCGGATTGATATTATCCACACTTTCCGAAGGTACTCCGTCAATGACATAAAGGGGTTCTGATGAGGCAAATGAACCGAATCCGCGGACGCGGACCTTTGAAGAACCACCAAGAGAGCCATCGGCGGAAACCGAGACACCGGCTACACGTCCTGCAAGCTGGGCAGTCAGATTACCCGAAGGTGTGGTCAGCATCTCATCGGTGTTGACAACAGATACGGAACCAATGATGTCTTTTTTCCGTTCCACGGAATAACCGGTTACCACAATTTCTTCAAGAGCGGTAACCTCTTCCTGCAGCGTGACATCGATGACCGTCCGGCCTGCAATGGCAACTTCCTGAGTCTGAAAGCCAATAAAGCTGAAAATCAATGCGTTAGACCCAGCAGGCACATTGGCAATTCTGTAGGTGCCATCTGCTTGTGATATGGCCCCGACAGTAGTACCCTGTACCTGGACTGTAACACCGGGCAGCGGTATACCAGTTGAACCGTCGATAGTTCTTCCGGTAATGGTAACTCCCTGTGCCTGTACCAATTGCAATCCTGCGATCAGCAAGGATAAGAGCATTAATGTTAGTTTTTTCATACATTGAAAATTTAGGTTAATAAAATAGAGCGTACTGATGTTTGAGGTTCAGAAATAATTCAGGTTTGAGCTTCAGAAATAATTCAGGTTTCAGGTATAAATATATTTTAAGTGCATTTTCACAAGTGCCTCAGGCTGAAGGTTCAAATATGACGGTGCAAGACATTGCAAGCAACAATCAGGTTTTTAGGGTTTTCAGGTTTATGGATTATCTAAAAAAAAGACGTTTGAAAAAAGTTATCCCACATCAGCAAGTGATTCTTTTTAATAGAAATCGAAAGTAAGAGGAAGTTGCCTGATTTTACGGGAAACCACAAAATATCATAAAATAGAAAGCCGAATTTTCCGCAAGATGCTTTTTTACCCGGAAAGCAATCAATAAAAAAGCGCGCCCCGTTTTCCGAAGCGCGCTAAAAATGCTAATTACTCTTTAATATTAATATCCCGGATTTTGTGTTAATGTATTCACACCACCTTTTTGGCTCCTGTCGATGGCATCCCTCGGGATGGGATGATAACTGTCGGGAATATCAGTATACACAGCTTCGGACAGGTAGTCGAACCTGGCTTTTTCTGTATTGATAAAGAGGTTGAAAATATATTCCCCTTCACCAAAGCGTGTAACATCCCAGAACCTGTGGCCTTCTGTACCCAGTTCCAATGCCCGTTCATACAGGATGGCATCAAGTGCCGTAGCTTTGGCCAGGAAGGGATCATTTGGCAGACCGGCATCATAAGTGCCGATATCATAGTTGGCGGCATTGGTCACGCCATCTGCCCTTTTAACCCAGTTCATGGGATCGTCCGAATTGTCGATCATCCGCTGCCGTACCCGATTCACATAGGTTCTTGCCAGTTCGAGCTGACCTTCCTGAGCTGCACATTCCGCTGCCATCAGCAGAACATCGGCAAAACGGATCGTTGGAATGTTCATGGCAGTATTCCGACGGCCAGGTGCCGTAAACGTACCGTCCTCGCTTTTCCAGATGTACCACTTCTTGACCATATAGGGTCCGCCATGGCTCTGGTTTCGGATCCAGGAAGCACCCGGGAAATCGCCGTAATCCAGACACGGGATACCCCTTCTTGAGATGGTCCAGTCAAGTCGTGGATCAACAGGGTCGACATCGATCATAAAAGTATCGACTGCTCCGGCTGGTGCAGCAGGCAGGCCATAGTCATCTTTCAGCCTGTTGGGATTGGTGGCATAAAAATCGAGGTATGGCAGACCGTTTGCATCAACACGGAACATATCGGCATAAAAAGGAGTGGGATTCAGGAATCCCCAGCCACGACCTAGTCCGGGACCGGACTTGGACTGTGACTGTATCCATACGGATTTCGGGTCACCGTTCGAATCGCCCCGGGATGTTCCGTCATTGGCCGAGCACTGCGTTCCCCAGACAAATTCAGGACCATTTTCCGTCGTACAGTTGAAGTTGTCGTGATACCTTGGCAGCAGATCGTAAGGATCGCCGGATGAGGTTACCCCGCTTGTAATGGCAGTGTTCAGAATGGCAAGGGCTTCGGTAAAACCGTTTGCATATTCGCCTTCACAGGCGCGGTAGATCAGGATCTTGGCATAGTAGCAGTCTGCCGCCCACTTGTTAGGCCGTCCAAGGTCCTTTTGTGTAGCGGGAAGGTTTTTGCGGGCAAAATCCATATCGGCAGCAATGTTGGGCCAGATGTTTACATACGTGCTGCCATCATTATCAACCGTATTGGGCACACGCACATCCTCAGTGGTTTCATCAACCCAGGGAATGTTCTTGAAAGCCCTTTTGATGTAAAAGTAATAATGTGCCCGTAAAAACCTGGCCTCCGCTTCAACCGTGATCTTCCGGGCGTCTGACATGTCGGTAACATTGGGAAGGATCTTTAATACAGCATTGCACCGGGAGACGCCATCGTAATAAGTCGTCCACAGGCCCCGTGTATTGCCGTTACCGGTGGTCACAGCATACTGGTTGTATTCAAGCATCGCCGGCTGATCACCCGCATCAGAACCTTTGAAGGATTCCCCTCCGTGAATGGTGCCGAACAGCTGTC
>JAFGRC010000140.1 GCA_016935355.1 Bacteroidales bacterium | reverse complement strand
ATTTATCTTGAGTTGTCGGATTTGAATGCGGGCATTGCAACGATTGAAGAAATCCGTGATGCACTTCTCGAATTCAGGAACTCGGGCAAATTCATTGTGGCATTCAGCTATACATATTCACAGGGGGCTTATTATCTGGCTTCACTGGCGGATAAATTATTTCTTAACCCCGGTGGCTATATCAATTTTGTCGGTTTGAGCGCTGAGGTGATGTTTTACAAGCAGGCTCTCGAGAAACTTGACATTGAGGCGGAAATCGTCCGGCACGGAACATTCAAAAGTGCGGTTGAGCCCTATATGTATGACAGGATGAGTCCCGAAAACCGCGAGCAGATCAGGGTCTATGTGAATTCCATCTGGGGCCATCTGGTCGGGCAAATATCTCAAAGTCGCGGAATACCTGCAGATCAGCTGAATGGCTTTGCAGACAGACTCGACATGTGGAGCAGCTCAGCGGCTGTTGAAAAAGGTCTGCTGGATGCAGTTGTTTACCGCGATCAGGTTATGGACACACTGGCAATTCTTTCCGGGCAGGAGGGTTCAGGGGAAGACTGGCTGGTTGCTTTTTCGGATTATCTGAAGGTTCCGGAACCTGGCAGGTCAAAAGGTTATATACGCGACAGGATCGCGGTCATTTATGCATCAGGTACCATTTACATGGGTGATCAGACGCCGGGCTCAATAGGATCGGAAAACCTGTCGAAAGCGATCCGTGAAGCAAGAGAAGATTCTTCTGTAAAGGCAATCGTTCTGAGGGTCAATTCGGGAGGCGGTGACGCACTTGCATCCGAGATCATCTGGCGTGAACTCGAACTTACTAGAGGAGTGAAGCCTGTAATTGCGTCCATGGGTGATCTGGCTGCCTCGGGAGGTTATTACATACTTGCTCCTGCCGACACCATTGTTGCAAGTCCGGTTACCATCACAGGATCGATCGGAGTTTTCGGAATAATGGTAAATGCCGGAGATTTTCTTGAAAACAAACTGGGCATTACCGTTGATGTGGAAAAAACAAATTCCCATTCGGATTTTGGCGCCGTATACCGGCCTCTTTCTCCTGCTGAAAGGAATGTCATGCAGCATTTCGTTGATGATACCTATGAGACTTTTGTAAACCATGTTGCCGATAGCAGGGACATGGCATTTGAGGAGGTGGACCGTATCGGGGAAGGCCGGGTCTGGAGCGGGATAAATGCCCATGATATCGGCCTGGTCGATGTGATGGGCGGGTTATCCACAGCCGTCGACATTGCTGCACAGAAAGCCGGTCTGGAAGTTTACCGCATCAAGGAATTGCCTGTTGTGGAAGATCCGTTTACCATGATCGTCAGGGAACTGACATCCGGAGTAAAGGAAAAGGTGCTTCAAAAGGAATTGAAAAACAATTATATACATTATAAGAACCTTCGGGAGGTTCTGGGGTATGACAGGATCCGGGCACAGATGCCGTTTGATCTGGTGATACACTGATATACGGCAGATCATTTGAAATATTGAGCGAATATTAAGCGATTCAACAGTTCAGCGATTAAACGAAAAAACAATTCAACAATTAAAAGATTGAGCGATTAAAACCGAAAAATCAATATTACAGCGCATCCGTATTGTTTTATGGCCGTTTGCAGTGCTCTACCGGTTGGTGGTATATGTCCGCAACATGTTGTTTGATCTGAAGGTCCTGCCATCGGAATCATTTGAACTGCCTGTAATAGCAGTGGGCAATATCACAGCCGGGGGTACGGGCAAAACACCTCATGTTGAATATCTTGCCGGTTTGCTTCATGACCGGTACAGGATTGCCCTGCTGAGTCGCGGATATGGAAGAAGGACAAAGGGATTTTTGCCTGTATCACCCGGATCGGAAGTTGCTGAAGTGGGAGATGAACCTTTGCAGATCAAAAGAAAATTCCCTTCCGTGGATGTGGCTGTTGACCGCAGACGTGTGAGCGGAATCAGGAAACTGACTGATGTCAGTCCCCGGATAGAAGCGGTTATTCTTGATGATGCCTACCAGCACAGATATGTAACTCCCCGATTGTCAATACTTCTGATTGATTATAACCGTCCGGTCTTTCATGACCTGCTGCTTCCCGCAGGGAACCTGAGGGAACCATGGAAAAATGTGGCCCGGGCGGATATCATCATCATTACCAAATGTCCGGAGAAACTGAATTCAATCGACAAAGCACGTTTCATATCGCGGTTGATAAGGCGTTCAGATCAGGAGATTTTTTTTACCAGATATGCATACGGAGCGCCTGTCCCGGTCTTTCCCGGAAAGAAGAACAAACAAAAACCTTTGAATTACAAATCTTTGCGAAAAGCAGACCCGGGCGTACTGCTGGTTACCGCAATTGCAGATCCCGGACCGCTGCGAAGCCATCTTCATGGGTTTGTGGATGTTGCCGGCGAGCGGTCTTATACCGATCATCATCGGTTCAGCTACCGTGATCTGGAGGAAATTTCCATGCGTTATAACAATATCCGGAAAAAAACAAAGTATATTTTCGTTACGGAAAAAGACGCGGTCAGATTAAGGGAATTGAGGATCGGAGATAAGCGTCTCCGGAAAGCATTCTATTATATACCGGTCGAAGTGAAGTTTCTTTCAAAAGGAGAAAAACGATTTATCAGAAGGATTATAAAGTCTTTGAAATAAAGCACGTAAAGAAATAACTTTGTATATAATCAAAAACCATTATTATGTTCTCGGGTATTGTTGAAGAGGCTGCAAGGATTGTTGCCCTCGAAAAAGAAAAGGATAACCTGCACATTACGCTTGCATGTTCATTTGTTCAGGAATTGAAAATAGATCAGAGCATATCCCACAACGGGGTATGCCTGACGGTTGTTAAAAAAACTCCGGAGACTTATACCGTCACGGCCATCCGGGAAACTCTGGAGAAGTCAAATCTGGGATTGCTGAAAGCAGGTGATAAAGTTAATCTGGAACGAAGCACCAGGATGGACGACAGACTTGACGGACATATTGTGCAGGGACATGTCGACCAGACGGCTGTTTGCAGGAACGTCAGGGAAGCAGCGGGAAGCTGGTACTATACCTTTGAATATGAACCGGTACAGGATGATTATATTACTGTGGAAAAGGGATCCGTATGCGTGAATGGTGTCAGCCTGACCGTGGTGAATTCAGCGGACAGGTCATTTGATGTGGCCATCATACCCTATACATATGAAGTCACCAATTTCCATGAGATCGTTCCCGGATCAGTCGTGAACCTGGAATTTGACATCATCGGAAAATACATTGCCAGGATCGTCCGGCAGATTCTTCAAAAATAAGAATTCTCCTTTACCACGAATCCGTAATCCCGGGAAACCGGGGCCTGGGCCGGGGCAGATATTTTTCAACCCAATCATACCCATATATTGCATATTAATTCTATCTTTGTGAACATTTTCTGAATTCGAAATTGTATTGTATGATGTTGATTTATAATGAGTAACAAGTATCCGGAATATAAGAAATTAGACCTTTCAGCCATTAACAGGGAGGTACTTGAGATTTGGCAAGCTGAAAATACTTTTCATAAAAGTCTTGAATCACGCAGGAACAGTAAGCCTTATATATTTTATGAAGGGCCTCCTTCGGCAAACGGAATGCCGGGGATACATCATGTGATTTCAAGGACCATCAAGGATATTGTGTGCCGTTACAAAACCATGCGGGGATTTCTGGTTGAACGTAAGGCGGGCTGGGATACCCACGGTCTTCCGATTGAATTAAGCGTGGAAACGACCCTGGGCATCACCAAGGAAGATATTGGTGAAAAGATCAGCATTGATGAATTCAACAAAACCTGTAAGGTTGAAGTAATGAAATACACCCGTGAGTGGGAGGATCTGACAGAAAAGATGGGATACTGGATTGATATGGACACTCCTTATGTCACTTACGACAACCGTTATATTGAAACGCTGTGGTGGCTGGTCCGGGAGTTTTTCCGGAAAGGGCTTTTGTACAGGGGGTACTCCATACAGCCTTATTCTCCTGCTGCGGGGACAGGTTTAAGCACGCATGAGCTGAATCAGCAGGGCTGTTACCGTGATATAAAAGATACGACCTGTGTGGCACAATTCGAGGTGATCCGGGATGAACATTCTGAGTTTTTGTTCCAGGAAGCCGATGCACCACTGTATTTTCTCGCATGGACCACCACACCCTGGACCCTGCCTTCAAATACGGCACTTGCGGCAGGTGCAGACATTACCTATGCCGTTGTAAGGTCATTCAATGCATATACGTATGAACCCATAACCGTGATACTCGCGAAGGACCTGCTACATGTCTATTTTGCGGAAAATAACCAGGATCTTATGATCGAAGCATATCATCCCGGCGATAAGCGCATTCCCTATACAGTCACCGGTGAATACAAGGGAAGCAGGTTTGAAGGCATTTCCTACCGGCAGCTTCTCAACTGGGTGAATCCGGGAGAAGGGGCATTTAAAGTGTTGCTGGGCGATTTTGTAACAACCGGGGAAGGAACGGGCATTGTGCATATTGCACCGACTTTTGGCGCCGATGACTTCAGGGTGGCACAGAAATACAATGTACCTGCACTGATGGTTGTGGATAAAAACAGCCATCATGCTCCGCTGGTTGACAAAAAAGGACGTTTTTTCAGACTGGAGGACCTGCAGGAAGAATTCATCCGTAAATCGGTCAACATACAGGAATACTCCGGATTTGCGGGAAGATATGTAAAGAATGAGTACGACCCGTCCCTGACTGAGGATGATCCCACCGTGGATATCGATATTTCGGTTTATCTCAAAAAGAACAACAAAGTCTTCAGGATTGAGAAACACGTGCACAACTATCCGCACTGCTGGCGGACCGACAAGCCGATATTGTATTATCCAATGGATGCGTGGTTTATTAAATCCACAGCCTTGAAGGAAAGGCTGATCGCACTGAACAATACGATCAACTGGAAACCCGAATCAACCGGAACAGGAAGATTCGGAAAATGGCTTGAGAACCTGGTCGACTGGAACCTTTCCCGGTCAAGGTTCTGGGGCACACCGCTTCCCATATGGATGAGTGAAGACGGAACGGAATGCAAATGCATCGGATCGGTTCAGGAGTTGAAACAGGAAATTGACAAAGCCATGGAGGCGGGTCTGATGGACAGGAATCCCATGAAGGATTACCGCGATGGAGATTACAGCGCTGACAACTACGGGAGCTTTGATCTGCACAGGCCTTTTGTCGACCGGATCTTCCTGGTTTCGGATACCGGGAAGAAAATGGCAAGGGAACCCGACCTGCTGGACGTGTGGTTTGATTCCGGCGCCATGCCGTATGCGCAGATGCATTATCCTTTTGCGATGAAGGATCCCGATTTCAGAAATTACTTCCCTGCTGATTTCATTGCTGAGGGTGTGGATCAGACACGCGGATGGTTTTTTACTCTGCATGCCATTGCTTCAATGCTGTTTAACTCGGTGGCATTCCGGAATATCATCAGCAACGGTCTGATACTTGATAAAAACGGCAACAAAATGTCGAAAAGGCTGGGCAATGCGGTCGACCCTTTCGAAACGATAGAACGGAACGGCTCCGATCCTTTGCGGTGGTATATGATGACCAACGCACAACCCTGGGACAACCTTAAATTTGATGCTGAAGGGATTGAAGAAGTCAAACGCAAGTTTTTCGGTACTCTTTTTAATACCTATTCCTTCTTTTCGCTATATGCCAATATCGACAATTTCACATTCCGGGAAGCTGAAATTACCATTGAAAAGCGACCGGAAATTGACCGCTGGATCATATCACTCATGAATTCACTGATCAGGGAAGTCACTTTAAATTATGATGACTATGAACCAACTAGAGCTGGAAGGGCTATTCAGTATTTTGTAACGGAACATCTGAGCAACTGGTATGTCAGGCTCAACCGCAAACGATACTGGGGCGGTGATTTTTCTGATGATAAACTGGCCGCATATCAAACGCTTTATACATGCCTGATCACGGTGGTGAAACTTTCCGCACCCATTGCTCCCTTTTTTATGGATAAGGTCTTTCGTGACCTGAACAGCGTGAGCGGAAGGGAAGCTGCAAAATCGGTCCATCTTGTTGATTTCCCGGTATGCGATGCTTCTGTAATTGACAGGGAACTGGAAGAAAGAATGGAGCTCGCACAGAACATTTCATCCATGATCCTTGCACTGAGACGGAAGGTTAACATTAAGGTGCGGCAACCTTTGCAAAAGATCATGATCCCCGTTCTCGACTCCAAAATGGAAAAAATGATTGAATCGGTTAAGAATTTGATCCTGACCGAGGTTAATGTCAAAGAGCTGGAATATTTAAAGGATACAACCGGACTTCTTATAAGAAGGATAAAACCGAATTTTAAATTGCTCGGACCGCGATACGGTAAAATGATGAAGGAAATATCCGCAGCAATTTCATCCTTCAGTCAGGAAGACATACAGCAACTGGAAACTGCGGGTGAATGCACCATAACTGTAAGCAATGAAAAGATCCCGCTGACGCTTGACCAGGTTGAGATCACGTCTGAAGATATTCCCGGATGGCTTGTCGCCAGTGAGGGCAAGCTTACGGTTGCTCTGGACGTTAACATTACAGACAAACTTAAGGATGAAGGTATTGCACGAGAATTTATCAACCGGATCCAGAATATCAGAAAGGAAAACGGCTTTGAGGTAACCGATAAAATTGCCGTGGAAATTCAAAACAGTGACCTGATTCATTCAGCCGTGCGAAATTTCAGTGACCACATTGCATCCCAGACATTGGCCCGTTTTGTTACACTTGTCGATGAAATCAATAAGGAAACGGCCAGCAGGGTGGAAATAGATGATAATGTAATTACTTATATCCGCGTTAGTAAGATTTGATTTTAACGGGAATCAATATGGATTTTTTTTCTTATTTTTAAACTTATAAATAAAAAAGTTATGGCAGAGAAGACAAGATATTCCGATGAAGAACTCGAGGAATTCAGAGCAATAATACTTGAAAAGCTTGAGAATGCGAAACGGGATTATGAACTCCTGAAAAGTGCTATTACCCAGAGTGAAAGTAATGATACACAAGATACTTCACCTACATTTAAAGTCCTGGAAGAAGGCGCTGCCACACTCTCCAAGGAAGAGGCCGGCAGACTGGCGCAACGCCAGCAAAAATTCATTCAGCATTTACAGGCAGCCCTGGTAAGGATTGAAAACAAGACTTACGGCATCTGCAGAGAGACCGGAAAACTGATCGCAAAAGAACGGCTAAGGGCAGTACCGCATGCCACGCTTTCAATTGATGCCAAACAAAAACAACGTTAAACGAAACTGTAAACTTCCTGCTGATGAACTGAACAGGTTTTATTAAGCCATCTTTAGTACCGGAGGTAAGGTATAAGAGCTGAAACCGGTTTCTGCAGGGAATGAAATACCACGACATGAAATTATCAATTGGAATCAGGACAGTACTTCTCATTGCATTCATTCTGGCAGCAGATCAGATCCTCAAAATACTGGTCAAAACCAATATGACCATCGGGGAAAGCATAACGGTCTTTAACAACTGGTTTTATATCCGGTTCATTGAAAATCCCGGTATGGCTTTTGGCATTGACATTCCGGGCAAATACGGCAAACCGCTGCTGACCGTTTTCAGGATCATTGCTGTAAGTGCCATAGGATGGTATATGAACCATATGATTGTAAAAAAAGCAAAACCTGGACTCATTTTTTTCATGGCCCTGATATTTGCCGGAGCAATGGGTAATATCATCGACTGCACTTTTTATGGCCTGATCTTTAATGAAAGCACGTATTTCGATGTGGCAGTGATGTTTCCTGAGGGTGGCGGATATGCACCACTTTTGCAGGGGAAAGTCGTGGACATGTTTTACTTTCCCGTCATCAGCGGAGCCTATCCTGCATGGTTCCCGTGGTTGGGGGGACAGGAATTCGTTTTTTTCAGACCGATTTTTAACATTGCTGACTCCTCAATAACGATCGGTATTTTTGCAATACTGATATTTCAAAAGCGTTACTTCACCGAACATGCTCCTGTTATTACCGAAGAAACTGACAGGCAGGACCTTCAGGCAGAACCTTCTCAACCGGCTGAAACAGACGCTACAGAATAAGGTCAAGGACTGAAGAATGGAATATGCTCCTCTGGTGCATGGACGCGGTCATCATGCGCTTGAATTTAAGGAGTATACATGAAATCTCTCAATACAAGGAGCGCTTTCTCATCCACCCATGGATACAAAAGTACCTGCCTTGCGCAGGGCTTTGGGAGTCTGGCATAAAACGGGGCAGTCGGATTTGTTGAGTATCTGGTGCGCCGTGTTCCCGATAATCAGGCTGATGCCCGCAGTGGTTTCGGTCGTGATCGAAATCAGATTGGCATCAATGGCCGCGGAATAATTGACCACCAGATCGCTCACATTGTCACCGTGGACTTCATGGATCACGCTGTTTGTCCTTCCCTCCACATAACCTGAAACCTGACTGACATACGTCTTCATTTTTTTTGAATAGTAGGGGCTTTTAGAGGTGTAAATGCCCAGTACATGGATCTCGGCACCGAACAGAGCTGCAATCTCGGTGGTAAAGGGGACTTTCTGGCGGGTATCTGAGGAAAGGTCAATAGGCATTACAATTTTGCTGATCGTTGCAGGACATTCATTCTTGCGTAAAGTGATCACCGGACTGTCGGTGGCAGAAATAATCCGGTAGGCATTGCTGCCGATAAAGAACTCCTGAAAACCCGACGCACCGTGCGTGGAAGCGGTAATGACCGTATCAGGTTTGAGACTCGCCTGTTCCACAACCTGCTGGTATATTCTGCCTGATTTTATGATGTATTCCAGACGGGAATCCTTACCCAGTAAAGGGGTATATTCTTTCAGGATCTTATTGAAATTTTCCTCGGCATACTCCAGTTCATTCTCCATTTTTGGCCGGCTGGACTCGTTTGATTTTACGAGGACATAAATCATTTGAATGTCAACCGCTTTCTTTTTGGAGAACAGAATCGCCATTTTAAGTCCGTTCAGTGATTCATTTGAAAAGTCAATGGGTACAACAAAATTCTTCATAACATATTATTTAAGTGTCCTCATTATATTTATTTTAAAAAAAATACTATTTTTAGCCTCATTCAAAATGCATTTTTATTAATGATCAATAAGATTTTACGTACTTTTTTTTTTTTTGTTATAGTTAAGTTGTTTTGGACAGATCAAAATTCAAAGGAATAAAAGCGATTCATTAATACATATAAACTATTACACTATGAAAGATGCAGTAATTGGAATTGATATCGGCGGTACATTTACCAAATATGGCATTGTTGACGGAGAAGGTAAATGCCTTGTGGAAAATTTCATCAAAACGGATACACACCAGGAGTTCGATCTTTATCTTAAAGAACTTGTTGATGCTGTGGAGGAAGCAAAGAAATCCCTTAAAGGTGAAGTTGCAATCAAAGGTGTGGGAATTGGTGCTCCCAACGGCAATTACTATGCAGGAACCATTGAGAATGCGGTCAATCTGAACTGGAAAGGGGTCGTTCCTGTTGTTGATAAAATGAAGAAATATTTCCCCGATATTCCCATTGTCCTTACAAATGATGTTAATGCGGCTGCTATCGGTGAGATGGAGTTTGGCGGAGCCAAGGGTATGAGGGATTTTATAGTTATCGCGCTGGGGACCGGACTGGGCAGCGGGATTGTGGTGAACGGACAGCTGGTTTATGGTCATGACGGATTTGCCGGTGAGCTTGGACATACCAAGGTGGTTCATAACGGACGTGACTGCGGATGCGGCGGTAAAGGTTGCCTGGAGGCTTATGCATCTGCAACGGGACTGAAAAGGACCGTATACGAGTTGCTTGCCGACCGGATGATTGACAGTGAATTAAGGGACGTAAAATTCAATGACCTTACAGCTAAAATGATCAGTGAAGCTGCCCAAAGGGGTGATGCAATCGCGCTCGAAGCATTTGAACGTACCGGTAAAACCCTGGGCAGGGCACTGGCAGATACGGTCGCCCATACCAGTCCGGAAGCGATCTTTTTATCGGGAGGTGTGGCAAATTCAAGGGAACTGATTACGGTACCCACGAAAAAATATATGGAAGAAAATTTATTGCCCATCTTTCGCAACAAAGTGAAAATTCTGATCTCCCAGCTTCCGGACATGAACGTGGGACTGGTAGGCGCAGCAGCCCTTGCATGGAATGAATTGAAAAAATAAAATCCGGATACGGGCTTGTTTTTCTGTCTGTAAGCCCTATCTTTGTGAAGAAGCATTTTTGTATAGAGGAATTGCGGAAATGACAACGGTTCAAACCTTATAAATTCAGGTAATGGAGGATCTGTTTATTCAGGGTGCGGATTCCCTGCCTACCATATCATTTAAAACCGACGGGGAATTGAAGATTACGGGCAGGGCTTTGCCGGAAGATGCTGCCAAATTTTTCGAACCTGTCATGGAATGGCTCGGGAAATTTTCGGCAGACGAAATTAATCTGGAAGTTAACCTGGATTATTTTAATACGAGCGTGTCCAAAAAACTGCTGGATATTTTCAAAGTAATTGAAGACAACCCGGATAACAAAGCCATTAAAGTGCTTTGGAAGTATGAGGATGGTGACGATGAAATGCTGGAATCCGGACAGATATATGAAGAGTTGTTGCCGCGGCTCTGTTTTACTTTCCACAAGTACGCCGAGATGGCCGGGGAGTTTTAGGGATTTGGCGGTCGTTCATAACGGGTCTTCAGTTCAATATCCTTAAGGGATATATACAATCAGCCCTTGTTTTTAAACGGAGCGGTACCGTTAAAATAATTCTTCACATAAGGATGAACTTCCGGGTCGTTCAGCAAATCCTGCACATTGAACCATTTGTATCCGGCATGCTGCTCCCGGGGAAGTTCGTTGATCAGTTCTGATGTGTACAGTCTGAATGCCATAACAACGTAATGTGTTCCGTAACCGGAGTCGTTTAAGAAGTTCTCCTTTTTATGAATGTGTTCGTATACACCTGTGAAGACTGACTGGTCTATCGTCAGAGAAATTCCCAGCTCGCTTCCGGTGATGCGTTGAAAAGCATCCCGGATGGTTTCATTTTTCAGGATCCGGCCTCCGGGTACGAACCAATATTCTCTGGCCGGATTGTTTTTACGCATGCCAAGCATGATCTGCCGGTATTGATTTGTAACGATCAGATCAATTGAAACAAGCGGAGTATGCTTAACAATGAGTCTGAAAATTTCAGGATCAAGCTTTTTTGGTATGTCATCCATCGCGAACGGATTATTTTGGAAATATAATTAAGGGGACCAATTTAACGATTTCGGCTTGCTTTAGCAACCAAAGCTCCTGAGATTAAGTCATCGACAGCAAAATTTATAAATGGTAAAAAATATCCGGAGGTGAACACACCGGCGGCAACAAACATTAACAATTCATGGAATAAGCATGGTTCAGGCGGACAAAATGCCAAAATGGCAGATCGTTTCCTGCGTAGAATTAAAAAACTGAATATAAATGATTTAACTTTTATATTCCGGATACAAGGATAATATATTAAAATATTTATATATATTGGTGTGTTTTTTGTGTATAACAATTGAAATTAATAATAAAGATTTGATGATGGCATTTGAACACCTAACGGAAGATACTTTCAAGCAGAAAGTATTCAACTTTGACATTAATAAGGAATGGAAATTTGAAGGCGAAAGACCTGCAATAATCGATTTTTATGCCGACTGGTGCGCTCCCTGCAGGATGGTTGCCCCGATTCTGGAAGAATTGAAAACGGAATACGGTGACAAACTGGACATTTATAAAATTGACACTGAGGATCAACGTAATTTATCTGCACTTTTTGGAATTCAGAGTATACCGAGCCTGCTGTTCATTCCGCTTGACGGCCAGCCTCAGATGGCTATGGGTGCCCTGCCCAGGGAAATTTTCAGAAAAGCCATAAATGATGTACTTAAGGTGAAATAATAAGTATCTTACGGGATGGACCCGTCTGTCAGGATGATGAGTTATCTATCAGGATAACAAACGTATAGCAGAATATTAATCATATTTCTAAATTTTTGTATTTATATTCCTGCCGGATCATTGTTCATGCAATATATTTAATGTAATATGTGACTATAATTCAATTTATTATCCTTTTGACGATCATTCCTTCTTGATTTTGTCAATTATTTATTGTTAACTTTGTCCCCGCTCTTTAAATTTTCAGTCCATCTGGAGGAAAGGTTAATTGATTACCATACCAAACCACCGGTCTGTGTGCAAGACTTTATTGCGCGATGAATTGTGTACGAACTGGCAGAAATCAGCTTCGATCATAATTATAGAATACTTCCTCCAACACCCGCAGGGTTAAGAACCTTATTTTCAGGATCAACATAAAACAGTAATCATGGATGTAAATGGAAAACTCTTTACCAGATTCCTAGAAAGGGCACGGGCTTATCAGGATCAACAAGGTGAGGCTGCCATCGAGAAGCAGCACATGAAAGGTAAAATGAGTGCAAGGGAGCGTATCAATATGTTATTTGACGAGGATACTTTTGATGAGGTTGATGCATTCTCCATGTCCGATGATACTACCGGGGAATTTGGCAAAAAGGTTTCCGCAATAGGTGACGGTGTGATAACCGGTTACGGGAAGATCAGCGGACGGCTGGCCTTTGCCTATGCACAGGATTTCACTGTGATGGGCGGTTCCCTGGGTTCGGTACATGCTTCCAAAATTGCGAAAATTCAGGATATGGCCCTTAAAATGGGGGCTCCGATGATCGGACTGATCGATTCCGGTGGTGCCCGCATCCAGGAAGGTGTGGCAAGTCTGGCAGGATATGCCGGCATTTTCAACCGCAATGTGGGATCCTCAGGAGTAATTCCTCAGATTTCTATAATTATGGGTCCTGCAGCCGGAGGCGCCGTATATTCACCTGCAATTACAGATTTTGTTTTCATGACGAATAAAACCAGCTATATGTTTGTCACCGGACCGAATGTCGTTAAAGAAGTTCTGAACGAGGATGTAACATTTGAAGAACTGGGCGGTGCCATCGTACATATGAAGAAAAGCGGTGTGGCACATTTTGTATATGAGGACGAAGAGAATACCATACGTGGCGTTAAGAAACTATTGTCCTATCTGCCTTCCAACAACCTGGAAAATCCTCCCCTTGTTGAATATTGTGATTCCGAAATACGCATTGATGAGCGTTTGCGTGACATCATACCGGAAGATCCCAATAAGCCCTATGATATGAAGGATATCATAAACCTGATCATGGACCGGAACAGTTTTTTTGAAGTATCCTCTGATTATGCCCAGAATATCCTGATCGGCTTCGGAAGGCTTCAGGGGAAAACCATCGGGATCCTTGCCAACCAGCCTAAAGTACTTGCCGGCACCCTTGATATAAACTCTTCTGTAAAGGGAGCACGGTTTGTCAGGTTCTGTGACAGCTTTAACATACCCATTCTGACTCTGGAAGATGTACCCGGTTTTTTGCCGGGGATTGACCAGGAGCATAACGGGGTAATCCGGCACGGGGCAAAATTGCTTTACGCATATGCCGACGCAACGGTTCCAAAAATTACCGTGATCCTGAGAAAATCATACGGAGGCGCTTATTGCGTGATGAACAGCAAAAATCTCGGAGGGGATTTCAATTTTGCATGGCCTACTGCCGAAATAGCAGTTATGGGTCCGGAAGGCGCTGTATCCATTTTATTCAGAAAAAAGCTGATGGAGTCGAACGACCCTGTAAAACTGAAGAAGGAACTCACCGCAAAATACCGGGAAGAAATTGCAAATCCTTATGTGGCGGATGATAAAGGATACATTGATGAGGTTATTGATCCTGCAACAACGCGTAAAAAACTGATCAGTGCATTTGAAGCTTTGGAAAACAAGCACGTAAATGTCCCTTCAAGGAAACACGGAAACATTCCGCTTTAATGGCCGGAACAGTATTAAAAGCCGGGGTTAAATTGCTTATTGCTCAACTTAATTTATATTTGTAGCGTTTAAAACTGAAATAATCTTTATTATGAAGATTAGAAGCCTGCTTATTGCAAACCGTGGAGAGATAGCCGTGCGCATTGTTGAAACAGCCAACAAGCTGGGTATAAAAACCTTCGGGATTAAAACCTCCAAAGAACCCAACGCTTTGTATCTGAGACTGGTGGATGATGTAATCGACTTTTCCGGGACCGTTGAAGAAATTCCTGAATTTCTGGATATCGAGCGCATTATTGAAGCAGCCAGACTGAACAAAATTGAGGCAATACATCCCGGTTATGGATTTCTTGCAGAAAATCCATATTTTGCCCAGCGCTGTGAGGAAGAAAAGATCATTTTCATAGGGCCGTCACCTTCTGCCATATATAAAATGGGCAACAAAACCATAGCGAAGCAACTGGCCCAGAAAAACAAGATCCCCCTGTTGCAGGGCAGTCAGGGAAATGTTAAAAACAGCAGGGAAGCTGCTGAAATTGCTCTGAAGATCGGTTATCCCGTTATTCTCAAGGCTGCAGCAGGTGGCGGGGGAAGGGGGATGCGAATTGTTGAAAAAGCCTCACAAATGGATAAAATGTTTAAAATGGCTACAGGTGAGGCAGAAAAAGCTTTCAACAATCCGGCGGTATTTATAGAAAAGTATGTACGCAATCCCAGGCATATCGAGTTTCAGATCATGGGGGACCGACACGGAAATTACATACACCTGGGGGAAAGGGAGTGCTCGATTCAGCGTAAACACCAGAAGCTTATAGAAGAATCCCCTTCGGTTGCAATTCATGAAGATCTGCGTAAAGAAATGGGGCAGGCAGCCATCAGGATCGCACAATCGGTTGAATATTACTCGGCCGGTACAGTAGAATTCCTGCTCGATGCTGACAAAAAGTATTATTTCATGGAAATGAATACGCGCATTCAGGTAGAGCATCCTGTGACCGAGATGGTTACCGGACTTGACCTGATTGAAATGCAGATAAAAGTGGCGGAAGGAAAGAAACTTCCCCTGAAACAGGAAGATGTTACACTGAAAGGATGGGCTATTGAATGCCGGATCAATGCGGAAGATCCTCAGACCAATTTTTCTCCGAACCTGGGCATTATTGAAAAGATCTCCTATCCAAAAGGTAAAAGCATCAGGATCGACAGCGGAATTGCCAATTTTTCGGTAGTGACACCCTATTTTGATTCCATGATCGCAAAACTTATTGTTTACGCTGAAACCCGTGAGAAGGCAATTCTTGCTGCAACACTGGCTTTAAAAAAATTCTGGATCAAGGGGATCAAAACCACAATACCCTTTTGCCTGGCGGTCATGAACAATAAAAAATTCATCAGGGGAGAGTTTAATACTTCCTTTATTGAAAAAGACATGAAAAAACTCTATTACAATGAACGGGATGACGAATTGCTGGCAGCCTATGTGGCTGCTTTTGATTTTGCAGCTGAACTGGAGACCGACCGCACCACAAAACCAAATTTTGAACGGGGCCGGGATATTAGTCCCTGGGTGCTGAACAAACGTCTGAAATCGCTCTAATCACAAAAAAACATGAGATTTTATAAATCCCGGAGCAAACCGGAAAATGAATATATCGCGGTGAGTCCCGACGAGCACAAATTCGTGATCAATAATCCTTTCAGTGAGCAAACCAGGATTAACGGGCATAAGAAAGAGATCCGGATATATGAAGATGAAGACGGATTCAACTATTTGGAATACAAAAGCAAACGATACCTCGTTGAGATCATTGAAAAAATCCAGAATAAATATACCGTTCTGTTAAACGGAGTGAGTTATTCATTTACAATCGAGTCGCCAATTTCTTTCACAAGGAGGAAATACCTTGAAAAGCAGAAACAAACAAGCAAATTTGAGATCATAAGTGCCCCGATGCCCGGCAAAATAATTGAGCTGCTGGTGGAGGAGAATTCGCGCATCAGGGAAGGGGATTCCGTTTTAATACTGGAAGCCATGAAAATGCAGAACGAGATCATTGCCCAGACAAGCGGTAAAGTTAAAAAGATACTTGTCAAAGCCGGTGATAACGTTGCAAAAGAAGAAGCATTAATGGAAATTGAGAAATGAAACGTTCATGACCGTTGCGGTATGAACTGCTCCGGACAGCCAAATGAATAAGATCATGGAAAAAGAGCTCAAACGGACTGTTGATTACCTGAAAAAACAGGGTATAACGCAGCCTGAGATCGGGATTGTGCTGGGAACAGGTCTCGGCAAAATGATACAGTATATCGAGGTTGTTAAAACAATTGAATACCCTAATATACCAAATTTTCCCGAGGCAACTGTCGAGTTTCACCAGGGAAGACTGATATACGGCAAACTGCAAAAAAAAATGGTAGTTGCCATGCAGGGAAGGGTTCATTATTATGAAGGGTATTCCATGCAGCAGATCACTTTCCCGATCAGGGTTATGAAATTACTGGGTATCAGGTATCTGCTGCTTTCCAATGTTGCAGGTTCCATGAATCTTCAGTTTAAAAAAGGGAGCCTGATGCTGATTGAAGATCACATCAATTTTCAGCCTGACAATCCGTTACGCGGTCCGAACCCCGACAATATGGGACCACGGTTCCCGGATATGAGCCGTCCGTATTCGGAATTCCTGAACGAAAAGCTTATGCAGATTGCAAAACGCAATAACATTACTTTGCACAGGGGTGTTTATATTTCGGTTACCGGACCGAACCTGGAAACCCGCGCCGAATACAGGATGTTCCGTAATTTTGCTGATGCCGTCGGGATGTCAACAGTTCCGGAAGTTATTGTTGCCAATCATATGGGACTGCCCTGTGCTGCCGTATCGGTATTGACCGATGAATGCGATCCGGATAACCTGCAGATTGCCGATATCAGGGATATTATTGAAACAGCAGGGAAGGCAGAAGTTCATTTGAACACATTGTTCAACGGACTCATTAAAGAATTGTAAAAGTATGAATCTGGTAACCGGGGCCACGGGATTTATCGGCGCACATTTGCTGTACAGGATGGTTAAGCTGAACAGGCCGGTAAAGGCTTTGTACCGTAATCCGGAAAAGATTGAACATGTAAGAAAAATATTCGGGTATCTGGATGGCAGGCCTTCTGAACTGCCGGACAATATAAAATGGATCCGGGGTGATGTCCTGGATTACCAGTTTTTGATGGAGGCTTTAAAGGGTGTTTCATGTGTATACCATGTGGCCGGACTGGTTTCCTTGTCGCGCACAGGAAGGCATTCTATGGATCAGGTGAATGTCAGGGGGACTGAAAACGTTGTGAATGCCTGTCTTGAACAGGAAGTCGATCAATTGTGTCACATGAGCTCCGTTGCTGCTTTAGGTGAATCTTTCAGCGGACAGTTAATAGATGAGTCCGTATTCTGGCAGCCCGGACCATCGGCCTCGTCCTATGCAATCACCAAGTATAAAGCTGAAATGGAGGTCTGGCGCGGAATTCATGAAGGACTGAAGGCTGTTATCGTAAACCCGTCTCTTGTCATCGGTCCGGGTATGTGGCTGAGTGCAGGTGCTCCGCTTTTTACAAGGGTCTACAAAGGATTGAATTTTTATCCCGAAGGTTCCTGTGGTTATGTTGATGTGCGTGATGTTGCCGGTTTTATGGTCAAACTTGTCGACCGCAGTATTTCAGGGGAACGTTTCATTCTGAATTCAGAGAATCTGATGCACAGGGATTTTATTAATCTTGTAGCGGAAGCCATGCATAAAAAAAAACCGGCTGTACCCGTCACCCGGATCATAGCAAAAACAGCCTGTATGGCTGAAAAAATAAAATCCCTGGTAACCGGGGAACCTTTATTGATAACAGAAAAAGCTCTGGAAATTGCAAACGCCTGTACGGCTTATTCAAACCAAAAAATAACTGATTTACTTGGTGATATTTTTATCCCAATCCGGGATTCGGTTGCATATGCCACCCGTATCTTCCTTGCAGAACATAAAAGGTAAGAACATCAATAACAAATCCGCGCGACACATACTTACCATCACTATCAGAAATAAAAAGTAATTAAAAAAATCATTGAATTTTTTTATCAGAAAAAGTTAAAAAAATCAGGGACATCAGGGTTACTTTTTCACGGTTTTCAGGATTAACGTAAAAGAGCAGTAATAACATGCAATGAAATTATCCCGTTAGTGGACATATTTCCGTTTAATCATATTTACCAACCAACAGCCCTATGAAAACCCGTTATGCTTTACTTTTTTGTTTGCTGACAGTATGCTTTACTTCCTGTCAGAAGGAAGACAACAGTCCCGCTACAGAGACCGGTACCCTGCATATTGATATCGGATTGTTCATCCGTGTAAATGAAGTGAACAACACATTGAAATCGACACAGCAAACCGAAGATTTCAAGGTCATAATATACCGGAAGGACGGTACGGAAGAAAGATCTTTTGAAAGCGCTTCGGAAATGCCTGAACTGATTGAGCTTGAAGCAGGTGAATACTATGTTGAAGCGCATTCCGATAACAACCTTCCTGCTGCCTTTGAGAATCCTTATTATTACGGTATTTCAGACGTATTCACCATATCCGGCAACATGCAGCAGTCGGTTCTGGTCAATTGCGAGCTGGCCAACACCATGGTGAGCATCGTATATTCGGAACAAACCAGAAACAGTTTTACGGATTATATGACAACGGTATCATCAGCACTGGGTTCACTGGTATTTTTAAAAGATGAGACCAGGCCGGGTTATTTTCAGACATTGCCGCTTAATATCCTTGTTGAGCTTGCCTATATGAAACCGAATGGTCTGACAGAAACAAAAACCATATCCGGAAGCATACCTGAACCGCTTGCCAAAAGGCATTATGAGATACACGTGGATGCTTCAATAAATGAAGGTACGGCCATGTTCCGGATCATGCTCGATGAAACCGCACCGGAGGTTGAAATCATCGGATTAACAGACGATGCAGACAATCCGCAAAACGGTTCGATAGGTTATGGTGAACTGCTGATCTCAGAAATTATGTATGATCCGTCCGCACAATCCGATACTGAAGGGGAATGGTTTGAGATCTATAACAATTCAGATCGTGCAATCAGTTTGCAGAATCTTATTCTGGGAAGGGATGATGTAAACATGCACATCATCACGGATGCCGTTGAATTGTTGCCCGGGACTTATTTTGTATGTGCACGCACATTACAGGCTACGGATGCCACCGGTTATGTATATGGTACGGACATTACACTTACCAATACCGGGGCAGTCCTGGCGCTTTACAATACAGGAACGGAAAGCGAACCCAGTGCCCTGATCTTTTCTGTCGATTATGGCGGGGACTCTTTCCCCTCCGGCTCAGGAAAATCAATCAGTCTGAATCCATATCTGCTCAGTGCTGCCGATGCTGTTTCCGGAATTTCATGGTGTACATCCACATCAATTTACAGTACGGGTGATCTCGGCACTCCAGGGCAGGTCAATGATGTTTGCAATCCCTGAGCAGGACTTCAGTCATCTAAAAATAAACAACCAAGCCCTTCATTTGCCAAGCGTTCAGGCGCAAGAAAACAGACCGTTATTTCCTATCCCGTTTATGCAAGAAGGGCTTTTTTTGTGAAACTTAATAATTTAATTCCCAAATAATCAGGGGAAGTGTTATCTTGCAGGATAATATTTAGATCAGGAACCTTTGAAGAAAGTCATCTCGGTCGTAGGGGCCCGTCCCAATTTCATAAAAATCGCACCCGTACACAAAGCATTCGAAGCATACCGGAATTCGGTCACCCATTTGATCTGTCATACCGGTCAGCATTTTGATGAGAAATTATCCAGGATTTTTTTCGATGATCTGGAGATGCCGCAACCCGATTTTTATCTGGGTGTTGGCAGCGCATCACATGCGGAACAAACTGCACGGATCATGATTGAATTTGAGAAAGTTCTCCTGGATGAAAAACCGGATATGATCATTGTTCCCGGTGATGTAAATTCAACCATGGCTGCCAGTCTGGTAGCCTCAAAAATGGGTACCGGAATTGCACACATTGAAGCGGGTTTGCGAAGTTTTGACCGGACCATGCCTGAAGAGATCAACAGGATCGTGACAGACAGTCTTTCTGACCTGTTGTTTGTAAGCGAAATGAGCGGCATGAAAAATCTCAGTAATGAAGGGATTTCCGGAGATAAGGTATTCTTTGCGGGGAATGTAATGATCGACAGTCTGGTTCATTATCAACCCAGGTTCAGTCGTTCACATATCCACAGAAAACTCGGCATTGAACCCGGTAACTATATCCTCACTACTTTTCACAGGCCTGCAAATGTGGATCACAGGGAAGGACTGTCAAAACTGGTGGAATTTCTGAATACATGCGCTACCTACAGGAATGTGATCTTTGCTGTGCACCCGAGAACAGATAAAATGCTGAAACAATATGATTTGAAGGACCGGTTTTCTAAGAATGTACTGCTGACAGAACCGCTTGGGTACATTGAATTTCTTGCGCTTATACAAAAAGCCTCACTGGTTGTTACAGATAGCGGGGGAATTCAGGAGGAAACTACTTTTTTGTCGGTTCCCTGCATTACCATAAGAGACAATACAGAAAGGCCGGTAACCGTATCGGAGGGGACAAACTACCTGGCAGGTACTCAACTTAAGGGTGTCGAGAGGTTGGTTGAGGATATCCTGAAAGGTTCGGCCAAGAAGGGTAAGATCCCTGAGCTGTGGGACGGAAAAACTGCCGAAAGAATTGTCAAGATTGTCGTACGTCACCTGAATGAAGGCTGATAACTTTTAACATTTCAATTTTCACCACTTTTGCTGAAAGGCCAAATTTTTATCTAAATTTACGGGAATCCTTGCAAAAATTTGTAAATGCTGTAAGATCATCAAGGTGCGAAAACGTTTTATAGTTGGCTGCCTGACTGATATCGTATTGGTTGCAATTTCCTTTTTCATTTGCGTCAAAATAAAACCAGGAGGGGGTTCCGGTTATTTTTCCAGCTATCTGAATTCATTTTTTATATTTCTCCTGGTTTGGGTTACCATTTCAATATTTCTGAAGAAGTATAAGCTCACCGGGTATTCGGGCTCGGGTGATGTACTGAAAGTTGTGCTTGTCAGCAATCTGATCATTTTTTTTGTTATCACCAGCATAATCTATTTGTTTCAGAATTTTCATTATTCGAGGTTTATGGTTCTGGGAACTGTCGCGCTTTCCACTTTTGCCGAACTGACATTGGGGCTGCTATATTTTCTGGTCATCAGTACCAGAATACGATATGAAAACGGAAGGATGTTCAATTACACAAACGGTCCCGCACCTTTACAGAAAACCCGGATACCGGGTATACGGTTGGATAAGGATAATATAGGAATAGACTATAAATCAAGAATAGAATTTCTGAAAAATGAGATCGGTGAAGAAGCTTTCAATTATATTCATCACTATGGAACCGTTGATTCACCCGATGCGCTGATTATCGGGACCAATACCAGGTTTACGGTTGATGTGCAGATACAGCCGTTTTTCGAAAGCATTATCAATGTTAACAGGGTAAATGACTTCCGGTACATCAACAAGTTTTTTGAGTCGGTGAATGCCAAACTCCCCATCGGGGGTGTTTATATTGATTACTTTGAGACCAAGACCATGCGTAAGGCACGCATTCTTAAGAAATATCCGCCCGGGATCAATTACCTTTATTATTTACTGGATTTTATCATCAAGCGCATCTTTCCAAAATTTGCACTGACGAAAAAGTTGTATTTTCTCCTTACAAGGGGTGTGAACAGGGTCCTGTCCAAGGCAGAAACCTTTGGCCGGTTGTATTCATGCGGATTTGAAGTACTGGATGAAAAGCAGATCGGTAACTATCTGTTCTTTATTGCCCTGAAGGTCAAAAATCCATCCTATCCGAAAAATCCCAGCTACGGTCCCCTTGTTGCCCTGGAAAGGATCGGGAAAGGAGGAAAGTCCATTAAGGTTTTCAAAATGAGGACCATGCACCCTTTTGCAGAATACCTGCAGGATTATATATATAAAAAAGACGGACTTCAGGAAGGCGGAAAATTCAGGGATGACTTCAGGATCACCACGCTGGGGAGGATCATGCGTACATTCTGGATCGATGAATTACCCATGATGATCAACCTTCTTAAAGGTGACCTGAAAATTGTAGGTGTAAGACCTTTGAGCAGGCAATACTATAAACTGTATACCCCACAGCTTCAGAAACTCAGAATTACTTACAAACCCGGACTGATTCCTCCCTTTTATGTGGATCATCCGAAAACGCTTGAAGAAATAATGGCTTCGGAACTCAAATACCTGAAAGCTTATGAAAAACATCCCTTCAGAACTGACTGGAGGTATTTCTGGAAGGCTGTTTACAACATTCTGTTCAGGAAGTACAGAAGCACCTGAGAATGGATTGCTCTCAAACAAAAAAAAGGATAAACGGCTGAACAGTTAAACGGATAAGCAGATTGAATGCATAAACGTTTTACCTGTTGACAAAATTAAGCACCAGGATCAATGTTGAAACGGACGTCAGGATCAGGGAAAAAGTGGGGGTGTTGATCCGGAATGACTTGCTCTGGATCGGCTCTACATAAACAATGTCATTGGGAAGGAGAAAAAATCCGTCTGATGTCAGGATGTTGCTGTTGGTCAGGTCAAGCCTGAATGTCGCAGTTCCTTTTTCGGTTGGCCTCAGCACAAGAACCTTTTTACGGTTCCCGTAGTCGGTTATATCCCCCGCCATGCTGATGGCCTCAAGAACCGTAAGCTGACTGTTGTAATTATGATAGGTGCCGGGCCGGTTGACTTCCCCGATCACCGAGAATTTGAAGGAAATCAGTTTGACAATTACGGTGGCATCTTTGAGGTACCGGTTTGCCCGGGAACGGATTGCATTAATGGCTTCGTTCACGGTTTTTTCTTCAACCTGGATCCTTCCGAGAACCGGAATTTCAATATATCCGGAATCACTCACGGTATACCCGTTGATGAAAAGGCTGGTCTCGTTTTGAAAAAGGTTCTGCTGGTATGTCCCTATGGTTTGATTGATGAGATTGCTCATCTCCTCATTCAGGGAGTAAACTTTGATGTATAGAATATCCCTGGTCTGGATCCTGTATTCCGGACGGTTTTTCGGATAGTAGCTGTCAGAAGATGCAGCCTCAAGGTTTTCGAGATAAACAAGTTGTCTGTGGGAAGTACAGGAATTATAAACAAGCATGATCCCCAGTAAAAATATCGGAATTCCGGTGGTTGTTCGCACAGTCAGTTTCTTAGTTTTTATTTCACAGTCATGACAGATATTCAGCATAGACTTTCCGGATGCCTTCTTCCAGATCGATGTTCGCCTTCCATCCCAGTGAATTCAGTTTTTTCACGCTCAGAAGTTTCTGGAATGTACCGTCGGGTTTGGATGTATCCCAGGCGATAAGGCCGTCAAATCCTACGACAGACTTTACCAGTATGGCAAGTTCCTTAATGGTGAGGTCTTCGCCCGTTCCTATATTTACATGCGTATTCCTGAACTCAGCTTTTGAATTTCTCGAAGTTATCCGATCTGCATACTTTTCATCCACGAGATCTCTAAAATCCACGTTTTCCATAAGATAAACGCAGGCGTCCGCAAGATCATCGGAGTGCATGAGTTCACGCCTGGGGGCGCCGGATCCCCATAACTGGACGGTTACCGGCATATCGGAAGAATTATGCCTGAAAATGCCATATTTTTCCATTTTCTCTCCGATTTCTATTTTTGTGGCAGAGCCGTCAATACCTTCCACCGGATTATTATTGAAGTCCCTGCGGATAGCATCCCAGTTGTTCTCAATCAGACATTTGGCCAGGTGCATTTTCCTGATCAGTGCAGGAAGAACGTGTGATTTTTCCAGGTCATAGTTGTCATATGGCCCGTATAAATTTGTAGGCATTACGGAGATGAAGTTAGTCCCGTACTGAATATTATAGCTCTCGCACATTTTAATACCGGCTATTTTTGCAATGGCATACGGTTCATTTGTGTATTCGAGCGTGTCGGTAAGGAGGTATTTTTCCTTTAGCGGCTGGCGGGCATGTGCAGGATATATGCATGAACTGCCGAGGAAGAGCAGTTTAGTCACTCCGTTTAAATAGCAGGCATGAATAACATTGCTTTGTATCATAATGTTTTCGTAAATAAACTGTCCCCTGTAAATATTATTTGCAATGATACCGCCTACTTTGGCAGCGGCGAGAAAAACGTATTCGGGCCGTTCCCTTTTAAAAAAATCAAATGTGGTTTGTTGATTTATAAGATCAAGTCCAGGAAAATCCCTGGTTATAATATTCTGATATCCTTTTTTTGTTAAGTTACGCAGCAATGCACTGCCAACGAGTCCGGTATGACCTGCAAGATAAATTTTACTGTTTTTCTCCATATGTTTTGGTTATCCTGGGCAAGTTACAAATTATTTATTTTATCAGTGAAAAATATTTCCGGGTGCTATTCAAAATAATTCAGGGTCTGGTAACCTCCCTTTTTCAGATAGGCTTCCTTTTGCATCAGTTTGATATCACTTTGCACCATCTCCTTAACCAGACTTTCCAGATCATATTCCGGCTGCCAGTTGAGCTTTGTCTTTGCTTTGGTCGGATCGCCCATAAGCAGGTCAACTTCCGTCGGCCTGAAATAGCGCGGATCTATTGCAACGACTTCTTTACCTTTTTCAACCTGGTATTTCGGATCATGGCATGCTTTAATATAACCTTTTTCATCCGCACCGGACCCCTTAAATGCTATTTCGATGCCAGCCTCATTAAATGCCATTTTCACAAATTCCCTGATTTCTGTCGTGATACCGGTTGCAATGACAAAATCTTCAGGTGTGTCTTGCTGGAGGATCAGGTACATTGCCTTGATATAATCTTTGGCATGGCCCCAGTCCCTTTTTGCAGAAAGGTTCCCGAGATAAAATTTATCCTGCAGTCCCAGAGCGATTCTTGCCACTGCGCGGGTGATTTTCCGGGTGACAAATGTCTCACCGCGGATGGGCGATTCGTGGTTGAACAAAATACCGTTACAGGCAAATATACCATATGCTTCGCGGTAGTTTACCGTAATCCAGTACGCATACAGTTTGGCAATGCCATAAGGACTTCTTGGATAGAACGGGGTTTTTTCAGTCTGGGGAACTTCCTGGGCCAGCCCGTAAAGTTCACTGGTAGATGCCTGGTAAAACCGTGTTTTATCGGTCATATTTAACATCCTGATGGCTTCCAGCAACCTCAACGCACCCAGTCCGTCGGCATTCGCTGTATATTCGGGTGTGTCAAAACTGACTTTCACGTGGCTCATGGCGGCCAGGTTGTAAATCTCATCGGGTTGGGTTTCCTGAATGATGCGGATCAGGTTGGTTGAGTCGGTCAGGTCGCTGTAATGAAGAATAAAATTGGGATTTGGGACATGAGGATCGAGGTACAGGTGATCAATTCTCTCGGTATTGAAAAGTGAACTTCTTCTTTTGGTCCCGTGTATAAGATATCCTTTTTTTAATAGGAATTCCGCCAGGTATGCGCCATCCTGTCCTGTAATCCCGGTAATCAGAGCTACCTTTTGTTTGTTCATTTGCTGTGTTTTAAAAATGTATCATGATAATAATTTCCTGCACAATTCATGGCATTCACCTTTAAGTCCGACGGGATTTGAGTTCCTGATCTGGTGCACCATTTCAATGGAAGGCTCTGCATCCTGCAGTCCGAATCCCCTGCCTGCCAGAATTTCCATATAGCTTCTCGTGTGAAGATCCGTAAATCCTTCGCTGAATTCGATCTCCTGTTTATCCATCATGATCGAGCGGTAGGTCCTCATTCCTTTTTCTTTTACAGCATCCGGCAGATCATTGTAATCAATACTCAGGTACCATCTGACCCGGGCTTTTTCCAGTTCCAGATATCCGGAGGCTTTGTTCGGTTCAAGCAGATGAACGGTGAGATTCCTGAATTTTCCGAATATCCAGCCCAGCATATCAAAAAAATGGATCCCGATATTGGTCGTGATCCCTCCCGATTTCTGAATATCTCCTTTCCATGAGGCATAATACCAGCTTCCCCGGCTGGTGATATAGGTAAGATCGATATCATGAACCGGAACATCCGGAACTTCTGCATCGATCTTTTCTTTCAGGGAAATCAGGACCGGATGCAACCGCAATTGAAGAATGTTGTGGATTCTTTTTCCGTATTCCGTTTCAAGTTCTTTGAGCGGTTCAATATTCCAGGGATTCAATACCAGCGGTTTTTCGCAGATTGCATGAGCACCGGAACGAAGTGCAAAACGGATGTGGGAATCATGTAAATAATTCGGTGAACAAATGCTCACATAGTCAGTTTGGATACCCGTCCGCCGCAATTTGTCAATATGGCGGTCGAAACGTTCAAATTCAACAAAGAAGTGGCTGTCCGGGAAAAAACTGTCAATAATCCCAACACTGTCGGCCGGATCCAGGGAAGCGATCAGTACATTTCCGGTATCTTTAATGGCTTTCAGATGCCTGGCTGCAATATATCCTCCGATACCGATGATGGCAAATTTTTTTTGGTCATTCATACGTATATAATTTTGTTTTTTAAAGGTCACATGGAAGTTTCATATGAAACGGTTTAAAAATGATTCAATTAGCTATTGTGAGTTTTTTACAGACTTATATATGTGATTGATTTGATTTTTTTGCGGAACAAACCTTTTACATCCATAAGAATTCCTTTTTGTGAAAGCCGTTCTTTAAAGAACACCTCGTCCAGATCCAGGTATTCTTTATGTGCTACGGCAATTACAACTGCATCATAATCTTTTCCGGGTTCTTCCTGCAGATCAAAACCGTATTCTTTTTCAAGTTCTTCAGATGAAGCATGGGGATCCACAATTTCCACATGAATTCCGTATGATCTTAATTCCCTGACCACGTCGGCAACCTTGGAATTTCTGATATCGCTGACATTTTCCTTAAAAGTTGCGCCCATGACCAGTACCCGTGAATCCAGAACGTTTTTACCTGCCCTGATGATCTGCTTCACGACCTCCGTGGCTATGAATTTTCCCATACCGTCGTTGACGGAACGTCCGGAGTTGATAACCTGTGCTGAATGACCCATTTCGGCCGCCTTGAAAGTAAGGTAATAAGGATCGACGCCAATGCAGTGACCACCAACCAGTCCGGGGTAAAATCTGAGAAAATTCCATTTCGTGCCGGCTGCTTCGAGTACTTCAAATGTGTTTATTTGCATCTTGCTGAAGATCATGGAAAGTTCGTTCATCAATGCGATATTCACATCACGCTGGGTATTCTCAATGATTTTTGCAGCTTCAGCCACTTTTATTGATGAAGCTTTAAAAACGCCGGCTTCAACCACAAGTTCATATACCCGGGCAATTTCCTGCAGTGCATTATCATCACATCCTGATACAATTTTTGTTATGGTAGTGATTGTATGCTCTTTATCGCCCGGATTTATCCTCTCGGGAGAATAGCCGAGCTTAAAGTCGGTGCCGCATTTCAGACCTGATAATTCTTCGAGGATGGGCAGACAGTCGTCTTCTGTCGCTCCCGGATAGACTGTAGATTCATAAACCACATAATCACCTTTCTTCAGAATTGATCCCACGATCCGGGTGGCCGATAACAACGGGTTCAGGTCGGGCAGGTTATGTCTGTTGATTGGTGTGGGAACGGCGACAATATGGAAAGAGGCTTCTTTAAGATCCAGTTTGTCTGCCGTGAATTTGATATCAGTGCCTGTAAAGGTTTCGGGACCGAGTTCATTGCTGGGATCGATACCCCGTTTCATCATATTGATGCGATTGGCATTGATGTCGAAACCGATCACGCTGATTTTCCTGGCAAATGCAAGTGCGATTGGAAGGCCCACATATCCCAGTCCGATTAATGAAAGCTTTGTTTCTTTTTGAATCAGTTTCTTATAAACATCCATTTTAATTTTTGGCTTTTGCGTTAGTACGCGAATGGTATTTTTTATAAATATCTGTAAAAATCATTTAAGCCCGAATTCTTTTTTCAAACAATTTATATAATCCAGTTTCTCCCATGTAAAAAATTCAACTTCATGTATTTCAGGTGAACCGTTGTGGTATAAGGTGACTTTTTCTTTGAAAGGTTGCCGTCCCATATGTCCGTAAGCTGCTGTGGGCTGGAATACAGGATTTTTCAGTCCCAGCCGTTTTATGATCATGGCAGGTCTCAGGTCGAAGATCCCTGAAATGCGTTGTGCAATCACACCGTCATCCAGGCCCACTTTTGAAGTGCCAAATGTGTTGACATATAAACCAAGGGGTTCTGCCACACCAATTGCATATGCAACCTGGACCAGAACTTCATCCGCTATGCCAGCGGCAACCATGTTCTTTGCAATGTGCCGCATTGCATATGCGGCCGACCGGTCAACTTTTGAACTGTCCTTTCCTGAAAACGCTCCACCGCCATGAGCTCCTTTTCCACCATATGTATCAACAATAATCTTTCTGCCAGTCAGCCCTGTATCTCCGTGTGGTCCTCCGATGACAAATTTGCCCGTTGGATTTACGTACAACAGACAATCATCCTGAAAAAGTTGTTGAATACGCCCGGGTAGAACAGATTTTACCCTGGGTATCAAAATGTTCTGTACATCATTCCTGATCTTGTCGATCATGACATCGTCACTGCCGAAATTGTCATGTTGAGTTGATACTACAATGGTATGCACCTTCCGGGGTTGGTTGTCATCCCCGTATTCAATGGTGACCTGTGATTTTGAATCGGGACGAAGATAGGTCATAACCTTTCCCTGCCGGCGTATCGCAGCCAGTTCTTTCAGGAGGAGGTGACTGAGTTCAAGGGCCAGGGGCATATAATTATCGGTTTCCATACATGCATAGCCAAACATCATACCCTGATCGCCGGCACCCTGCTCTTCCTCGGTTCCCCTTTCAACACCACGGTTGATATCCTGCGATTGTTCATGAATGGTTGAGATCACACCGCAGGAATGAGCCTCAAACATATAATCCGAGTTTGTATAACCTATTTGCCCGATAACTTTGCGCGCCACCTGCTGTACATCGACATAAGCGCTGGTCTTTACTTCACCGCTTAAAACGACCAGTCCGGTTGTAACCAGTGTTTCACATGCAACTTTTGATTCCGGATCATACTTTAGAAATTCGTCAAGCAATGCATCTGAAATTTGATCTGCGATTTTATCGGGATGTCCTTCTGAAACGGATTCAGACGTAAATAAATATGCCATGTTTAGAATTTTGTTAAAATAAAATTGCAAATATAAAAAGAGAAATTATAATGAAAGAATATGTGTATAATTAGTTGATAGAAGTATCGTTTGACAATGTGAGTTCCCGGAAAACGTCTTCCAACTTCTTTTCCTTCCGGTGAAGGGACAGTATCACAAGTTCATGCTTCACGGCAAGATTGAAAAGATCGGCCCTGATATCCGTTTCTCCTGAAGTCTGTATGAGCCATGTGCCGGGTTTGAGATTCTTTACCTGTTCAACGCCCAATATGCTGTCAAATATTTTCCTTTCGGGATCCCGTTTGAATTCCACGACAACGGTATGGGACGGTGAAATACCGTAGGAGCCTATATTTTCAGCCAGATCATTGGCTATGATTTTGCCTTTGTTAATGATGATGACACGTTTGCATATGGCTTCCACTTCCTGCATGATATGCGTTGAAAGTATCACGGTCTTTTCACTCCCCAGATCCGAAATAAGATTCCTGATTTCAATGATCTGGTTTGGATCCAGTCCGGAGGTAGGCTCATCCAGGATCAACACCTCAGGTTCGTGAATGATGGCCTGGGCCAGTCCTACCCTTTGCCTGTATCCTTTGGATAATGCGGCAATTTTTTTGTTTTTTTCGGGAAGCAGCCCGGTGATGCCCATGATGTCCCGGACCCGGCTGCCTGATTTGCTGTCGGACCGGTATATTGCTGCCACATAACGCAGGTATTCCTCCACATACATATCGGGATACAAAGGATTGCTTTCCGGAAGATAACCCAGTTTCTTCTTAATTTCAAGTGAACCGGATGCCGGATCACAACCGTTGACTTTTACAGATCCGCTGTCGGGGACAAGTAATGCACAAATAATCTTCATCATGGTGGATTTACCTGCACCATTGGGTCCGATAAATCCTACGATCTCACCTGAATTTACCGTAAACGTAACATCATCAAGAGCAATCTGCGCTCCGTAGGTCTTTCTTATTCTGTCAACTACGATGGACATCCTGATATATGATTAATCACCAAATATACGAAATCCTTTTTATACGGAAACGACATCCGGTGCTGCACAACAAGTTGATTAAACGGTAAAGTGATGAAGAGAATAAGGTATAAAGTGATTAACTGATGAAGAAATAAATTGAAGAAGTAATGAAGAGATTAAGTTATGAAGTAATGCGGTATCATTAAAATTTAACATATAAAATCAGGTTAAAATTCTAATTTTACACCTTTAATGATTAAAGATCAATATGAAGATAACAATCAGCGAAATATTAAAACACCCTGATATCGGTAAAGACGTCGAAATCAACGGATGGGTCCGTACAAAAAGGGGAAACAGAAACATTACGTTCATAGCGCTGAATGATGGTTCAACCATTCATAACATTCAGGTGGTCCTGGATATGGCAGAATTTGAGGAAGAAATGGTCAGAAATGTAACAACGGGCTCCTGTATTAAAGTGAACGGAATACTGTCATCTTCACCCGGGAAAGAACAGCAGGTTGAACTGCATGCAAATAAAATACATATTTACGGGACTGCAGATCCTGATTCTTATCCGCTGCAGAAAAAAGGACATTCCCTTGAATTTCTGAGGGAAATTGCGCACCTGAGGCCAAGGACCAACACGTTCGGTGCTGTTCTGAGGATCAGGCATGCCATGTCCTATGCAATTCACAAATATTTCAATGACCATGGCTTTTATTACCTTCATACGCCCATCATTACCGCATCTGATTGCGAAGGTGCAGGGGAGATGTTCAGGGTTACAACGCTTGATCCTAAAAATCCCCCGTTGCTTGAGGACGGATCAGTAAATTTCAATGAGGATTTTTTCGGCCGGGAGACCAGTCTCACTGTATCGGGTCAGCTTGAGGGCGAGCTGGCTGCGCTTGCCCTGTCAAACATTTATACATTCGGCCCCACATTCCGGGCGGAAAATTCAAATACGCCAAGACATCTTGCTGAATTCTGGATGATCGAACCGGAAATGGCATTCTATGATATTCATGACAACATGGATCTGGCGGAAGATTTTCTTGGGTATCTGATCCGTTATGCCATGGATCATTGCGGGGAAGATCTGAGATTCCTCTGCAACATGTATGACAAAGAGCTGATGGACAGGCTAAATTTTACCATCAACAGCAAATACGAACGCATCACATATTCACAGGCGGTTGATATCCTGACGCAGTCCGGGGAAAAATTTGAATACCCTGTTTCATGGGGAGTGGACCTGCAGACAGAACACGAAAGATTCCTGGTGGAACGACATTACAAAAAGCCGGTCATGGTGACGAATTATCCCAGGGATATCAAAGCTTTTTATATGAAGCAGAATGATGACGGGAAAACGGTGCGGGGACTGGATGTGCTGTTCCCAAAAATCGGAGAGATAATCGGCGGCTCACAGCGTGAAGAGGATTATCATAAACTCTGTCAGCGCATTACGGAATTATCTTTGCCTGAAAAAGATCTGTGGTGGTATCTGGAAACCAGAAGATTCGGAACCGCCCCGCACAGCGGGTTCGGCCTTGGATTCGAGCGACTTTTGTTATTCATCACGGGCATGGGGAATATCAGGGATGTCATACCGTTCCCCAGGTTTCCAAAAAATGCAAATTTCTGATGAAAAAGTTCTAACTTGCATAAATATATAAAGCATCCAAAAAATCCATCATGCTCAAGCAAAGATTACAGCAGAAATTACTTCAGAAGTTGTCTCCTCAGCAGATCCAGATGATCAAGTTGCTGGAGGTTCCTTCGATGCAGATTGAGCAGCGGATTAAAACCGAAATAGAAGAAAATCCCGCGCTTGAAGAGCTGAATTACGATGAGAACGAGCTCCGGCTGGAGACACAGGAAGAACAGGACACCTCGGCGGATCCGAAAGACAAAGATCAGGAAGAATTCACCTTTGAAGATTATCTGGAAGATGATGACATCCCTTCCTATAAATTAAATGCACATAATTATTCAAAGAATGAAAAAAGGGAAGATATACCGTTTTCTGTGGGCCTTACATTTCACGATTATCTGGAAAATCAGCTGGGATTAAGATCGCTGGATGAAAGACAGCACATGCTCGCAACCTATCTGCTTGGCAATATTGATGATGACGGTTATCTCAGACGCAAACTGGAGAATGTTGTGGATGATATAGCTTTTGGATTGGGGATCGAGACCAATGAAATAGAGCTGATCGAAATCCTTCGGATCATTCAGAGCTTTGATCCACCCGGTGTCGGGGCCCGTGACCTGCAGGAATGTTTGTTGTTGCAGATCGAGGCAATGGACCATGAAAATGACAATAAAAAACTGGCATACAGGATATTAAAAGATCATTATATTGAGTTTACCAGAAAGCATTATGATAAAATCGTTGCGCGGCTGAACATTACAGATGATGAACTGAAATCAGCATTGGGGGAGATCCTTAAATTAAACCCCAAGCCCGGAAGTGCTTATTCCGATCCGCAAAACAAATCAGCAAATCCTATCATACCCGATTTTATACTGGAAAATGATGACGGAGATCTCCAGTTGAGCCTGAATTCAAGAAACTTGCCGGAACTCAGGATCAACAAGACCTATGCGAACATGCTTCAGACATACCAGTACAACCGGAGCCACAACAGCAAATCACAAAGAGAGGCACTGAATTTTGTGAAACAAAAGCTTGATTCAGCAAGATGGTTCATCGATGCGATCAAACAACGGCAGAATACCCTGCTCATCACCATGCATGCCATCATAAATTATCAGAAGGAATACTTTCTACTGGGTGATGAAACAAAACTGAAGCCTATGATCCTCAAAGATATTGCGGATCTCACCGGTCTGGATGTGTCAACCGTATCGCGGGTGGCAAACAGCAAATACATTCAGACCAATTTCGGGATTTTCCCGCTTAAGTATTTTTTTTCCGAAGGTCTCCAGACTGAATCAGGCGAGGAGGTATCAACCCGGGAAATCAAAAAAATATTGCAAGATTGTCTTGATGATGAGGACAAAAGGCATCCGCTTACCGATGACAAGCTTGCCGAGATCCTGAAGGAGAAAGGTTATCATATAGCACGCCGTACCATTGCCAAATACAGGGAACAGTTAAATATTCCGGTAGCACGCATGCGCAAGGAACTTTGATGATAATGCAAATCCATAACAATGAACATGAGGGAATTCGAAAGAAGCGCTGCCACAGCCATTTCTTATTTATTCCATCCGCTGCTGATGCCGCTGATCGGCTTTCTGATCATTAACCATTCCGGAACCTATGCTGCCAGTCTGGATCACAGCTTGCAGCGTTTCATCAGCCTGGTTTTTTTCGGGCTGACCTTTGTGCTGCCGATTGCATTCATCCCGCTGTATTATTATACACGGTTGATCGGGAGTTTGAAAATGCAGGACAGACGCGACCGGATCATTCCCCTTTACATTACACTGATATTTTACCTGATGGCTTATCTGCTCATACAGAAAACCCAGATCAGCAGGATATACCACAATTTCATGCTGGCATCATGCCTGACCGTATTCCTCGTTCTTGTCGTTTCATTTTTCTGGAAGATCAGTGCCCATCTTTCCGGACTGGGCGGAATCGTGGCCTTGATAGTGGTCCTGTCCGTATTTCTTAAAGCCGATTTAATGCTGTATCTGATCATTGCCGTTCTGATTGCGGGTATTACTGCATATGCAAGGCTCAGGACTGATGCGCATGATCCTTTGCAGGTATATTCAGGTTTTCTGCTGGGATTCGGATGCGTTATGCTTGTATTTCTGATTTAGGAGTTCAGCAATTAATCGTGCTTGTGCCGTTTCGTTTTCAAAATCAACAGCAAATGAATTGGGAAAATCTCTTTCAAATGCTGCCATGGATTCTGACAGGTTAAAGTTTTTCTGTCTGCGCACCATAAATGGTAATTGTTGGGAGACATATCCGGCCAGATATTCCTGTTCCGTCTGACCCGGTGTAGGGATCAGGATCGCAGGTTTTCCAAGGGTCACAAGATCCATAATACCTGAATAACCCGGTCGGCAGATTATCACACCGGCGTTTAAAAGGACGCGGTAAAATTCATTTGTGTGCAAATGCACTGCAAATGTGATGTGCGCGTGTTGGGGACAGGGAAGTTCCTCTGATTCTGAAAATCCCCAGACAACAAGAGTTTTAAAAGTGACCCGGTGAAGCTGGCTGAGGATAAGCTTTGCCAGCATGCTTTTTTGTGGTTCCGGACCGCTCAGAACGACCACCAGTTCGTATTGCTTACCGGATTGTGGTCGCAGCAGAGCATCGTTGTCTGAAAACCGCGACAGCAATCCGATATAGCGCGTATTGCCGGGGATTTTAAACCTGTGTGATAAGGCTCCGGTCAGGTTCTGTTTATCCGACTTGAAATCCGGTATCCAGCACGCATCAAATTTGCTTACCAGCTTTTTTATCAGCACGTACAAGGGATATTCCAGAAACCTGTATCCTCGGGGAAGGACCGGGGATATCTGGTGGGTTATCAATATGGTGTGGATGTTTTTGCAGAACAATCCGTAACGATTGTCGGATATCAGAATATCAATATGTTGAACGGCAATTAATTGTTGGAGGTATCTGTTTTCATTCCGGATACCCGACAACATCCGGGGCAACTGGAAAAAAAGCTTAAGAACCTGGGAATTGCCCCGGGAATAACGGATCCTCACAGAAGGCAGTAAAACATGATGAAGGGCTGGAAAGGTATTGACCAACAGCATCAGGGATTTTCCGCTTCCTCCAAGGATCACGTCAAAACCTGACCGGATCAGCCGGTGGATCAGCGGGACCATCCGGGATGCATGGCCAAGTCCCCAGTCTAACGGACAGGCCAGTACCGTTGGTTTTTTATCATTCACAACTCATTTTGTTCATGGATTGACCTGGGTTTGAATTCCCAGTTGCTCCACTTTGTGGGCAATTGCATACAATTCATCCTGATCGATTTTTTCAAGTCCCGGAACCGCCGTATCCCTTGCTATTGAATATATCATCACATTTTCCGGTCTGATTTTCTGAAGGACTTTGAGCCATTCTTCAATTTCTTTTTCGGTAGTATTGTCTACCATAAAGTTGTTATAAAAGCCCCTGAAAAAGAGGGTCTGAATGGTAACGTTGCCATTGAAAGCACACAAACGGTCAACGATCTCGTTCAGGTTGAATGATCCCCTGGGACAATTGATCTTCCGGAGCGTTTCTGCATTTGCAGAATCCAGTTTCATAATGCTCAAATCTGCCTGTAACAGGGCATTAAAGATTCTCTCGTTCCCGATCATAGTTGCATTTGACAATACTGCAATTACTGTTTCGGGAAAAAACTCATCGCGCAGCGGGATTGTGCCATTGAGTATTTCAGGAAATTCGGGGTGCAATGTCGGCTCTCCGTTTCCGGCGAACGTGATGCTGTTCAGGTAAAGGTTCTCTTCTTTCATCCGGATGAGTCTTTTCCGCAACAGTTGCAGGACATGATGACGGGAAGGGAAGTCAGGTTTTGATTCGAGATCCGGTGTCAGTCCGCATTCACAATATATACAGTTGAAATTACAGGTTTTGCGGTTCACAGGCAGGAGATTGACTCCCAATGATTCGCCCAGCCGGCGGCTCCATACCGGACCAAAAATAATGCTGTTGAACAAAAAGGTAGACATGAAGCAAAAATAGCAGAAAAAACCATTCATGACAACAATCAGAGGAGCAGATGATTCAGGGTACACAGGTTACCCTGATGCCGGAAACAGGAGCATGTTTTTTAAACAGGGTATCAGGGTTCGAGTGGTTCAGGATCCAATATTTCTTCGGTAAAAAGTGTTAGTTTGCCTGTAACCTTGTTGTAAATCTGCTGGAATTCTTCAGGCCGGGAACTGTAATAGCTGATCGTGGAGTCAAATTGAGTACGTGTAACACCGTGATTTGAAAACACTGATTCGTAAAGATTGGCAGAATCCAGTGCAAATCCCGAATACTGCGGAATATTGTGCAGCGCTATTGCATCTGCAAGGTGTATGTCCACCAGAACATCCACAAATTTGTTCTCAGGTATGATATATTTCCGTTTTGGATTGCGACAACCCAGGACAGTCAGCATTAAAAAAACAGATATACCATATTTTACGAAGAACCAGGTTCTTTTTACAGGCATCAGTCTTTAATGTCGTTAAAGCGGTATCCGAGCATCAGCTCATGAGAGCCGAAATTATGTGCTCCCAGAGGATTCAGTACCAGGTCATAGGAATATCCTATGTAAATTTTTCTGTCCCAAATATAGCCCAATAAAATTGAAATTGCTTCCTGGGTCCTGTAAGAAATTCCTCCCCAGATCATATTCTGATACCATACCCGGGCATTGATATCAAGTTGGAAAGGTGCAGGCCACACCTTTTTCAGAACCAGATTGGGTTCAATTGACCAGTCCCGGTTAAAATAATATTTATATCCCCCCGTCAGATAAAAGTGACTTTTTAATTTGCTGTCACCCGTAGGGTCGGTACCGATCTTGATCCTGTTGTTCAGCAAATGTGTAACGACCAGGCCTGCATAGTATACAGATGAATAAAAATATACTCCGAGGTTGGCATCCGGAAGGTAATAGTTCTCTTTCGAATTCATCAACGGATCCGTAAACTCCATATCGATCTTGGTGAAATCAATTTTGTACTGCATCATTCCGAGATTCAACCCCAATGAAAGATTCATGCTTTCATTGATGTTCAGAATATATGCATAGGACCCGTGTACAGAACCCATACTGACCGGTCCGGTTACATCATATGCTATGGTCGCACCCCATCCCATGGGATATTTTACCACCGGTCCGAATACGCTGAGTGAATTCGTAATGGGTGCATCCGTGAAACTCACCCATTGAAAGCGGTTGTTTGATATTACCTGGAAATAATTATGCGTACCCGCCACGGCAGGATTCAGTATGAACGGATTTGTCATAAACTGTGTTGAAAGAGGATTTTGCTGTGCCTTTGAGGTAAATCCGGCAACACTGCAAATGAACATCAGTAAAAAAATAGTTCGTTTCATCTGATTAATGTTACAGTTCCAGTATAGGGTTCCGATTTTCCGTCACCCACATCAATGATATAGTAATAGGCACCCACGGGCATGGGTCTGCCGTTTCTTGTGCCGTCCCACTCATTAGAACCTCCGTACCCCTTGGCGTCGAAAACACGTTCTCCCCAACGGTTAAATACCTGTACATGGATTTTATCGCCATATTCCACGGCATGCCTGATAACCCATGTATCATTGATACCGTCACCATTCGGACTGAATCCGGAGAAAATCTCTATTTGTGTGGCAATGATCACATGCACCGAGTCTGATTCCACACAGCCTTCAGGAGAAGTGCCGTATACATGATACCAGGTGCTGGATTCAGGGGTCACCAAAACCTCCCGTTCATTTGGATTGCTCAGGTATGTTGAAGGCACCCAGAGATACGTCTCAAATCCTTCTGTGGCTGCCATTGTATAGGATTCGCCCGCAAGCAGGAACAATACGGAATCGATTTCAATGGCACCAGTCGGATCATAAATATCCATACCAAGACTTTCATACACATCAATGATTACCGTGTCGGTATCCCAGCAGCCATTATCGTAAACGGTCAGGACAAAAGATGTGCTTTCCGTTATATTGATAAACGGATTTGTTATCTCCGGATCATCAACATATGCTTCCGGTTGCCAGCGGACACTGTCTCCTGATGATCCGAACAACTGGTATCCGGTACCCTGACATATCACATCGTCCTCACCGGCATAAGCCGTTACAACATAATCACCCGGAACTTCATAATTGAAGACTGCTTTGCAATTGTTGGCATCCGTTATCACAACGGTATACGATCCTGCCTCAATACCGGTAAGATCCTCTGTCGTTTCATTGTTTGACCACAGGAAGGAGAATCCTTCAGCGCCACCACTGACATCAAGGCCTATTGATCCGTCAAATGTGTTTGCCGAGCATGTAGCATTTATTACGGTGGCAAAGGAAACAATTTCCGGGGGTTCGGTGATCCTCACAGTGTCAATATAAGTTCTTCCTTCTTCGTCTTCAATTCTGATGTCGTATTCACCCGGGGACTGACCCGTAAAGGAGAACAGGCCATCAGTGCTGATCAGCGGATCCACAAGAAAACTACCTGTCATTGTATAGGGAGCCACGCCATCCAGTACGGACAGAATGAAACTGGCATCTGCAAGCCCGAAACATGATACGTCCTCCTGTGATCTGTAAACATCCAGTTCATAAACGATGATATCTGCAACATCGGTAAATACACATCCGTTTGCGTCCTCAACATAGATTTCGTATGTGCCGACCGGCAGGTCTTCAAACAATCCGTTATCCTGCAGTGTCAGACCGTTGTCAATTGAATAGCGGTAAGGTGGTGTGCCTCCTGTGGCAGTCAGCAAAATCGTTCCGGGTTCGGACCCGATCACATGTGTAACATCAATTTCCACCTCCAGTAAGGGTTTGTGTGCGATTGTTATGGTCGTATCTTTTATGCACCCGCTGGCATCTGTTATGATCACGGTGTAAATATCGGCCGTCAGGTTCAGGAACACACCGGAGTCAACTCTCATGGATGGAATATTTCCGGGGATGAGCGTATAGGTTAGGGCTCCCGTTCCTCCGGTCGCTTTCATCCGGATCTCACCCACCGGATCGCCATGACACAATATGGTATCTGTATGCTGAAAATCCTGTATTACGATTGGGGGAGGTGAATCCACCACAACCTGTGTCGTATCGGTACAACCCAGGGCATCGGTGACAACAACGTAATAGGTTCCCGAACAGAGCTGTACAATACTGCTTGTACCCAATCCGTCACTCCATTCAATCTGATACGGACCGATACCTCCAACAGGGGTAACTATGGCGGTGGCATCACAGGTTTCGTAACAATTGGTGCGCAAACCAAGCGTAACGATATATGCTGTCTCAATGGCAATACCCGCATTTTCGGCATTATTGACATCAATGACAGAACCTGCCATATCATGAAATAGGGTAACCTCTTCACCTTCGATATTCAGGTCGGTGAACGATATGCTTGCATGTGTGAGGGTTCCTTCCGTAGGTTGTACCGGAAAATCGGCATAATCCAGAATCACAATTTTCCATACACCATTAGCCGGATCCTGTCCGTAAAGTTTGGTCCAGTCACCTGTAGCTTTAAACGTGCCTGTCAGATCCCCTGCAGGAGAACATGACCGGATCGTGTCTGCCGGTTCGGGAATATTCCTGAAAGCAATGTCCACGTTACTGCTCCAGTTGCAATAGGAAAGGGGACTGTCGCTTTGTTTGAGTATTACTATGGAATCATCAGGACTTACCAAATAGAATCCGAGGTCATTTAAGATATAACGATCCTCAATCCTGATCTGAATTTCAATTTTTGTATCAGGACCAATATGGAAAGGAGTAGGTGCACCTACAGAAGCCACAAGTTCCGGTGCTATAGTCAACACCATGGTATCAGTCGCCGTTTTCCCGCTGCACGCACCGAGTCCCTCTGCCGACAATACGATATGAACCGAACTCCCCTTGCCGACATTGAGGTCTGCGACACCTGTGTTATAAACCGGATCAATGATATCATCCCGGTCAAGATAACCGGCACCGTCGGGAGTACTCCACTGGTATATGAGAGAATTTTCTGCAGAAGCAAAAGAAATCTGGTATGCGGATGTGTTGTAACAAATGGTATCATCCGGACCGGCATTTGCAATTGGAGGCAGATCAACGGTGATGGTGATGACATTGGAATATACGGTACCGCAGACGGCATCCACTGCGCGTCT
>JAFGRC010000139.1 GCA_016935355.1 Bacteroidales bacterium | reverse complement strand
CCGGACGTGTCGAATTTAAATACTTTCCGGAACCTGGAACCGTTCCTGAAGAGGTCTACATTGCCCATCAGGATTCCGAATGAAAGCACCGCAATGCCCCCGTTAAAGCCAAGCAGTTCCACAATTCCATATAGAATAAACACAAATGCCAGGGTGGTGAACATGGAGTTTTTCACGCTTCTGATCAGGTTGATCACCACAGCCCATACCAGTCCCCCGGCCAGACCTATCAAAATAGCGAAAAGGAAGGCTTTCCACATTTTTGAAAATACAGTACCCATCGAAACGACCCCTTGTGCCATACCATCGAGCAGTGCCAGTCCGACCACCAGGCAGAGCACATCACTGAGCGCCGATTCGAGGATCAGGACTGACGTGCTTTTTTCGCTCATTTTCAATTGTTTAACCATCGGTATCACCACGGCGGAGGAAGTCCCGCCCACAATGGCACCGATGAATATGGAGCTGAGGGGATCCAGAGACAGGAACCAGCGGGAAATGAGCGAGGTGAGGATGACCGTGACGATGAAATTGATCACGGTAATCAGGGAAGCCGATCCGATGGATGCTCTTATCTCTTTGAACTTAAGACCGGATCCGCTTTCAAACAGGATCACGATGAGCGTAATGGTTGTGAATACATTGCCCAGTTTGCCGAAGAAATCCTGAGATACGATCCCGCTTATCGGTCCGATGATGATGCCGATCAGCAACAACAATAAGGGATTGGGGATCTTTGTCTTATCGAATAACTCATTGAAGGCATGGGACGAAAAGATCAACAGTCCGAGAACGATGATGGTGATATAGATATTCATCCGTGTAAAATTTTATAAATTCCCGGATCCGCAATCATAATGCAGGGCAATATAAAAAAAACATCAATCGGTTGTCTACTGCGGGCAGACCGGCAACAGTAATCTAGCCCAGGAATTGCGATATATCATTTATTTGACCATATACAACCACAATATCATCTTTATCCAATACCGTATCGGCATGGGCCACTTCTTTTACTTCTTGGACATTTCGCTGCATGCCTAAAATGTTTCTTTTACGGATTGTTGTAATGGTAGTCAATACGGTGATATGATGAGATCTTCTTAAATCCAGTTCTTTGAGTGACTTGCCCGCATATTTGCCGGGAACCTTGGCCTTCACGATCGTGAAATCACCGGCAAGTTCGAACGAATCAATAAAGTCCTGGTAATGAAGATTTCTGGCCAGTCTTTCAGCTGAGTCAAGTTCAGGATGCACAATTTCTTCGATTTCCATGGACTGCAGAACAGTCTCATGAAGGGGGGATACCGCACGGCTGATTATTCGTTTCACATTCAGCTGTTTCATCAGTGCGGTTGCCATAATGTTTTCTCCTTCGTTCTCCCCGATACAAATAATTACCGCGTCGGCCTCCTTCAATGGCAGATCCCTTGTTACATGAAAATCCGTACAATCGGCACAGATGGTCTGCGTGATTTCATCCTTATACAATTCGACGTTCTCCATTCGTTTATCCAGACCGATCACTTCATGTCCGAGTTTCGTCAGCTGGATTGCCAGAGACCCGCCAAAATTCCCAAGGCCAATTACTAAATAGTTCATGAATTTTACTTTAATTGATTAAGATTTCTTCTGAAGGATACCGGTATTTCATGCTTTTCAGCTTTCTGAAGAATGCAACCAGAAGGGTCAGGGTTCCAACACGTCCGGTAAACATGGTCACAATGATCATGTATTTCCCGGGAACCGATAAATCTCCTGTGATCCCTCTGCTGAGTCCTACCGTACTGAATGCCGAAACAACTTCAAACACGATATCTGAAAATGCTTTTTGTGGATCAGACAGCAGGAGCACAAAAACAGTGAGGCCGATTACCATCAGCGACAGAATAACAAATGCCGAAGCCCGGTTAAGCGAAGATCCCGGAATTTCCCTTCTGAAAAATTCAACCCGGCTGCGGCCTCTGATCAAACTCAGTGCATTCAGCGCGGACAATGCGAATGTGCTTGTCTTGATGCCTCCGCCCGTGGACGCGGGTGATGCACCAATCCACATCAACATAATGACCATCACAAGGGTAGGGAACTGCAGGTTTCCTGTATTGACCGTGTTGAATCCTGCCGTACGGGGGGTAACCGCGCTGAAAAAAGCAGCAGCAAGCTTGCCAATTCCATGATGTTCAGAGAGGGTGTGGTTATATTCAAGCAGAAGAAATGCAATGGTTCCCGCTCCTGTTAATAGCAGGGAAGTCAGCACCACAATCCGGGTATTCAGGTTGATGATATGGGCGAGGTATACAGGTTTTCTTTTCCTGCCCGGTTTGATCATTTTATTGATAACCAGATGCTTCAGATAGCTGTACAGGTTGATGATCACCGGGAATCCCAGCCCGCCGATGATGAATAGCAGTGCAGTGACCAGATGAAGGGTGTAGTTGAAACGGAAATTGATATCAAAAAAGCTCTGGGACAGGGTGGAGAAACCTGCATTGCAGAAAGCGGAGATTGCATGAAAGACCGAAAAAAATAACCTGTTTCCGGTAAACATTGCCGCTGATTCGCCCAGGCTGAAATAGATCAGTACCATACCGGCAGCTTCAAATGAAATGGTAAAGATCAGTATTTTCAGCAGGGTGTTGAATACCCGGGCAATTTTACCTTCACTGGTCAGATTGCCTATTAAAATAATGCTCTGATAAGATGCACCTCCTTTAAAGAAAAATACAAAAAAACTGGTAAATGTCATAATCCCCAGGCCCCCCAGCTGTATCAGTATCAGAATAATCGTCTGACCGAACCTGGTAAAATAAGTCCCCGTGTCCACCACGGTCAGTCCGGTGACACATACAGCACTGGTGGAGGTGAAGATCGCATTGGTGAGACCGATACCGGAATGAGTTGCTCTCGGCATCAACAATAGCAGCGTACCTGCCATGATCAACACAAAAAAACTGACTACAAACAAAAACGCCGGATTGATTTTTTTATTCTTTGACCAGAAGGCAAATCGAGACAGTTCACGGATAAGATAAATCGTAAATACAGGCACCAGCCAGATCTTGAGTTCCAGTGGGTGCAACAGGATCCGGTCTTTAAACACGATAAAAATTCTGCATATGAAGATCAGGACATAAAAACACCACAGCACAGCATCTATTGCCCATACCCTGAACTTCTGATTTTCAGGTGTGATCAGGATGTATCTGAAAGGTACGCTTAATACGATTACAAGCAGATATAAAAGATACAGGTGATCGAGGATATACACCAGTGGGCCACCCTGTTCAAATCCCACATCAAAAAGGAGGGTGAGGACAGCAAGCAGGCCGTTGATCAGCGG
>JAFGRC010000138.1 GCA_016935355.1 Bacteroidales bacterium | reverse complement strand
CCCGATTTTTCTTAAATGAATTTATTAATTTAGTGAGGTTAATCCGGTTATCCATACAGATCGATTCAGATGAAACGTATGCATAACAAATCCATGGGCAGAAATGCCTTCCTGATATTATTGTTTGTACTGGGAATGGCATCCATCATGTCCCAGGTTCTGATCCTGCGTGAGTTTCTTTTTGCTTTCGGGGGCAATGAGCTGATCATTGGCATTTTTCTTTCCATATGGATGCTGATTACCGGAGCAGGTTCCTTTGCAGGCAGGTTCATTGCTGCGAATCCGGCCAGGCTTTCCGGTATCCTTTACGGTGTTCTGGCCGTAGGCTGTTTGCCGGTACTGCTTTTGTTTCTCATTGACTTTCTCCGCAATATCCTTTTCCTGCCTGGTACCCAACCCGGGATGTTTCAGATCGTGATCAGCACAATCGTCTTGTTATCTCTATATTGTTTTATTTCCGGTTTTGTATTCAGTCAGCTTGCGATATTCCTAAAGAATGTCCGCAACAACAATTCATTTGACAAAGCCTATGCTGCCGAATCAATCGGAAGCATGTCGGGTGGCATGCTGTTCAGCTTCTTCCTTGCATACTTCCTGGATAATTTTGAAACGACGTGTGTTGTTGGCGCCATCACTGTGATCACCGTCTTTTTTTCCGCCGGTAAAAGAATCCCTGCGGGTATGAAGGCCTTGATCATTACAGTTCTAATTTCTGTTCTCGTATATTTCTTTTTTCTGAATGGCAGTCGCGTTGCACGCCATTACTTGTTTCCCGCACAGGAAATCATTGAAACAAGGGATACGCGTTACGGAAACCTCACTGTAACAAGTATGGCCGATCAGCTCAATTTTTACCAGAACAACACGTTGCTGTTTACAACGGACAACCGGATGGAAAATGAGGAAGCTGTTCATTATGCAATGGTCCAGCACGACAAACCTGAACAGGTATTGCTGATATCCGGAGGCATAGCCGGAATAACCGGCGAGATTCTTAAATACGAAAGCATTAAGCGAATTGATTATCTTGAAATTGACCCCGAAATCTTTCAGATAGGCAAAGAACTCACTGAAGCGCTGGAAAGTGACCGTGTCATTACGTACAGTCAGGATGCAAGGAGGTTTATCAGGAAAACGGCAAATCAATATGATGTTGTGATCATGAGCCTGCCTGAGCCTTCCACACTGGAACTGAACCGTTATTATACCCGGGAGTTCATCAGCACCATTAAAAAGAAGCTTTCACCTGACGGTATCGTGACCTTTTCCCTGCCTGCCGTTGCAAACTACCTGAATGACCCCGCCGTTAGATTAAATTCATCTGTCTACAATACGTTTATGGAGGCCTTTCAGGAAGTAAAAATCTATCCTGCAGGCAGAAATATTTATGTCGCTTCAGACGACAGTTTGTCATTTCACATCGGACAACTTATTGAAAATAAAGAAATAGAAACAGATTATGTAAACTATTACTATATTGATGAACGGTCCATGATTCAAAGAGCTGAGTATATTCTGGGTGAATTGGCAGCTGATGAAAAAATCAACACCGATTTCAGACCTGTCGCCATATACGGATTTATACAATTCTGGTTGAGCCAATTTAAATTCAGTGGCACCGGTTATACGATAACCATGATGATCCTGTTTTTAATCATTATATGTGCCTTTTTTTTTATAAAGCCTGTCTATCCCGGAATGTTTACGGCCGGTTTTACTGCGTCCTCCTTTCAGGTGTTGTTGCTCATTTCATTCCAGATCGTTGTTGGTCATGTTTATCAGTCACTCGGGGTATTTGTCGCTGTTTTCATGGCAGGACTGGGATTTGGTGCACTGATCAGGAATAAGCTCATCCCGCAAAGCAATTTGAAAAATTATGCTTTGCTTCAGAGCATTATGGCCATCATATCGTGCCTGGTCCCGGCAATCATCCTATTATCCTCCCTTCTGTCCCCTGTTCCCGTCATTGTGCATTTATTGTTCTTGATCATGATACTCGGCGTTTCCATATGCACCGGACTGATATTCTCTGTTTCGCTGCAGCTGACCGGTCCGGCTGATAAAACCAGCATTGCGGTGATCTACGGAACCGACATGGCTGGTGCTGCTCTCGGGGCCTTCATAACAACAATTTATATAATACCACTCGCCGGCATTTTGAATGCAGCATTCCTGTATGCATTCCTGAATCTGGTTTTTGCCTTCAATTCCTTTTTTAAAAGAAAGATCGTGGTCTGATTTCGTAGTGATCTTTTGATTACCAGTACTGTGCAGAGTTGCCATATTTATTGCAACATAATGTGTGCAATTGAGATGGCTTATTTGTAATTTTACCACAAATGTAAATTATTGCATAACGCTACCCGGACCATGGAAAGAAAATCAGGCAGAATCAGCAAACGGCAATTCATCAGGACGGGTCTGATGGGAATCGGAGGAACATGCTGTTTTTCGGGAGCCAGGCTTTTTGGTATGCCGGATCATTTTTCAAATGATGCACATTCGTTTGTTGCAGAGAATCTTCCCGGAAAATTCAGCAAGGAAGCCATGTTTTACTCCGAAGTACCCCAGGGAGCCAGGTGTTTGATATGTCCCAACGAATGTACGATAAAGGAGGGAGATACCGGTGATTGCCGCAACAGAATGAATGTAAACGGGACATTGTATTCCATTGCATACGGGAACCCCTGTTCGGCAAACGTTGATCCCATCGAAAAAAAACCGTTGTATCATTTCATCCCGACTTCCTATGCGTATTCCATTGCTACTGCCGGCTGCAATCTGGCATGCCTGAACTGTCAGAACTGGACCATCTCTCAGTCCAGCCCCCTGGAAACCAAAAACTACGATCTTATGCCGGACGCAGTGATCGAAGAAGCTGTTAAAAACAATTGCAGATCCATCGCATACACCTATTCAGAACCCGTAACTTTTTTCGAATATACTTACGATACTGCGAAACTGGCACGCAGAAGGGGAATAAAGAATGTTCTCGTCTCCGCCGGGTATATCAATGAAGAACCATTGCGGGAACTGGCCCGGTACATCGATGCGGCGAACATAGATCTTAAATCATTCAGTGACAGCATTTATCTCAAGTTAAACGGAGGTTCTATAAAGCCTGTTCTCAATACACTGCTTGTACTGAAAGAAATGAATGTATGGCTTGAAATCACGAACCTGGTAATTCCAACGTGGACTGATGACTTTAACATGATCAGACAAATGTGCGAATGGCTTTACAGTAACGGATTCTCAGATTGTCCGTTGCATTTCAGCCGTTTTCATCCACAGTACAAACTAACCAGATTACCTGCCACACCGGTATCGACTCTTGAAAAAGCAAGGGAGATTGCACTGGAAACCGGATTAAAATATGTATACATCGGCAATGTTTCAGGAACTGAAGCTGAACATACCTATTGTCCGAACTGTCATAAAATCGTTGTTGAAAGAAAAGGTTACAGGATCCTTTCCAATTCGATCGTATCGGGCAGGTGCAAATATTGCAATGAAGTGATTCAGGGGCACTGGGTCTGAAAGGACGGGATCATATAACGTTCCGGCGAACCTGGTCGGTATAGGCCAGGATATAGACCAGCAAACCCAGTCCCACCGAAGAATAAATAAATACAGAGGGTATATTCCCAAGATGGTTAGCATTGGTAAAAGCTGCAAAATCAAAAACAAAGGAATACGGTAAAGTATAGGGATCGTAACGCAGAATTGTAGATAAGGCAGCCTGACTTTGAATGATTCCTGCTATACCAAGCGTAATAAAGATGGCTATGGGAAGAATGGTGGCGGCAATTCCGATACCAAGCGGCAATATAAAATTCTTAAGCCGTAGTGAAAGGTAATACTGAATCGCCAGCATCAGGGAAGCAGAGGCATATACCTTCAATAATTTTATAAAAGCCGGACTCAGCGTTATATGGAGATTATCCAGGATGAATGCATCGTTGCGCCAGTGAACGATCTTCAAACCAACCAGTGAGAATAAATACAAAAGCAGGTAAGCGATCATGACGGAAAACAAAATAATAAGGATTTTTGATATAAAATATGAAGCCTTATGAACCGGCTGGGCATACAGTAATTTCCAGCCCTGATTCCTGTTTTCAACATAATTTACCTGTGTCACCAGCAAAACCAGATAAAACGGAAGGAAGAAGGACGCAACCAGCAATATACCCCTGGAGAAATCAAACACCGGGTTGTCAGGTATGTTTTTCATTCCGAAATAGATAATTGAAACCATTGCTGATGCAAACAAAGGGTATGCAACCGTGATCCAGACGACCAGGGATTTCCTGTATTTAATATAATCAGTGTGCAGCACGCGAAAGAATACGGATATGGTATTGCACATGGAATCAGTCCCCTGTTTTAATGATATTAATAAAAAGATCTTCCAGATCATTGCTTTCCGGTGCTGCCTCGAACACCTGTAATTGCGAATTCACCATGATCCGGATGGCTTCTGCGATATCGTTCTGATCGGCAGCAAAGAAATAAAAACCATGGTTTTGCTTTTCGATAATCTTACCTGTGATCTTTAACCTCTCAGAAGCAAGGTCATCGTCGTCTGTTCTGAAAAATACCCTTCGGTTTCCCATGACATCCATCTGAAGCTCATCAAAAGTGCCCTGAAATTTTAGATTGCCTTTGTCAATGATCCCGATGTGTGTTGCAAGTTTCTCGATTTCGCTGAGAATGTGGCTGGATAGAAAGATCGTAATGCCAAACTGCCGGTTCAGGTGAAGCAGAAACTCCCGGATCTCAATGATACCGGAAGGATCAAGACCGTTCATCGGTTCATCCAGAACAAGCAGTTCAGGTTTGTCCAGTAAAGCGATCGCCAGAGCAAGCCTCTGCTTCATACCTGTGGAATACTGACTTACCGGACGGCGTGCATCACCGGATAAACTGACTGTCTGCAAAACCCGTTGGGATTCATTTCGGGGCAGTCCCCGCAATATCCTGATGATCTCAACATTCTCAAAACCGCTGAGTGCCGGATACAGTGAAGGAGATTCAACCATTGCGCCAACTCTTGAAAGTATTGAGAGCTTATGATGTGATAACTCCCTGCTGAAAATTTTTATGCTATGCCGGGAAGTCTTCAGCAATCCGAGAATTGCTTTGATCATGGTGGTTTTTCCGGCACCGTTGGGACCCAGAAATCCGAAAATACTGTTTCTGTGAACCTCAAGATTGATGTTCTTCAGTGCCTGAAACCTGCCAAAACTGAAGTTCAGATTGTGTGTCGTGATGATCGGTTCCGGCATCATCCAAATTTATATCTTTTGCGGATGGCTTTTTCTATTTTCCAGATGCATTCCAGACCGGGTTCAAATTCGACCCAGTCACCTTCCGAAAAGGAAATGGTATTACCTGCCGCATCTGTTACAGTCGCTTTTCCTTCAAGGATGTAACAGGTTTCCTGATCATCATAATACCAGGGAAATTCCGAGGGTTCCCTGCTCCAGATCCCCCATAATGAGGCTTCTGCGGTTTCTTCCGGAGATGGCTTCCTTACTTTCATATGCATACGCTCGGTTTTAATTTTCATTTTTCTGACATACAGCTGCTCCCAAAAACTTCAAAATACATGTATTTGCGTGGTTTTATGGCAAAAACACAATGACGGACTCAAAGATATAATATAAATGTAAAATCCTGCATAACGAATTATTGAATAATTTTCAATGTGTTCGTATATTAGCAAAGCATCGTAACCTTTTCAACAATATGGACGACCTTACAATCAGCAGACTCAAGGATCATTTGACGGATTCAAGTCGTGCGCTGGCAGACCTGACGGCAAATATGGTATACGATAATCCCGTGTTGTTCGGGGATCTGACTGCCCTTGTGCTGACTGAATTATATCCCTATGCACAGCGGGCTGCAAGAGTTGTCGCCATCTGCAGCCTTCAATATCCCGAGCTGTTTGTACCATATAGAAAGAAAATCGCAGGAAAACTGACACAACTGAGGAATGAAAGTGTGATACGCAATCTGCTTAAGATTTATGCTGAAATACCCCTGGCATTTACGCCTGTCGAAAAGTCAGTCCTGATAAACCTGTGTTTCGATTTCCTGATCTCACAAACTGTCCCGGTTGCCATTAAGGTATACAGCATGGATATTCTTTACAAACTGGCCGTGAATATACCGGATATTGGCATTGAATTAAACAACATCATTGAAAATCAATTGCCTTTTTCCTCAGCAGGATATAAAAGCAAAGGAGAGTGGATCCTGAAAAAGCTTGCTAAATTATGAGGCATGTTCCTGCAGACAGAAATTCTGATAATCTTGAAACGCAAGTGCGGAATCTAAACTATGGCTATTCCTTACCGGTTAACAGCGTATGCAATTCTTCAACACTTCCGGCAAGGTAATCCGGTTCGCAGCGGACCATCTCATCGTGTGGACTGAATCCGTATGTAACACCTACGGAATCAATTCCGAGCGCATTTGAAGCCTGAATATCGTATTTGGAATCACCCACTAATACCACACGGTCGGGATTCCTGATACCGTTTCGCCGGAACAACGTCAGTATAAGTGTTTCCTTTCCTCCTGCAAATCCGTTATAATCTGCACCGGCAACATCCAGGAAGAAATTATGAATGTTGAAATACTGCAATACTCGTTTTGCATATATTTCCAGTTTTGAAGTGGCAATATACAGGCTCTTCCCTGCTTTCATCAGATTGTCCAGCAGCTGAAAAATTCCCGGGTACAATTCGTTCTCAAATATGCCTGTTTCACTGTAATACTTCCTGAATGACTGAACGGCAAAATCAATTTTTTTATCGTCAAGCTTAAATACTTGTTTTAATCCCTGTTGCAAGGGAGGTCCGATCAGCTCGGAAAACTGACCGGCAGAAGGTTTATCCATGCCAAGCTGTTCTGTCATATATACCGTTGCATTGAAAATACCTTTGCGGGAATCTGACAGTGTGCCGTCCAGATCAAAAATAATATGGTCATATGATGCCGCAGTCATTTATATTATTGGTTAATTTTACATAAACATGAGTTTAAGGGTCAATGCACCAATCCGTCGGCAAATATATCATGATTACCGGGATATTGCTACTTTTTGCCGGGGCCGTAATCTATTTTTCCGGCGGTAAATTCCGCTGGCTGGGTCATCTTCCCGGAGACATCAGGATTGTCAGGGACAATTTTAAATTGTTTGTACCCATTACCACAATGATTGTTCTGAGCCTGATATTGACCCTGATCATCAATGTGATTAAAAGATTATTTTAGCATCCGGATAAAAAATTGTAAAAAATTATAATGAATACGGATATAATTACATGACGAATCCATAAATTTAGCAAAATCGATAATTATTTAAATATTATAGTATATGGGAAAAGGTGATCAAAAAACAAGGCGGGGAAAATTGTTTAAAGGTTCTTATGGGGCAAGGCGAAAAAGAAAAAGGGGCATTGTATATAAACCCGATGCAAAAATACAGGAAAAGGCCATTGAAAAGAAAGCGGAAGGACCCGTTGCAAAACCGGTAAAAAAGACTGTTTCAGGCAAAAAGGTTTCCGGCTCAAAAAAAACAAAAGAGGATACCTTAGCTGAAAAAGCAGGTGAATAAAACATTCTGATCATTATGGACAAAACACTTCGTTTTGAAACGCATGCCGTGAGGCGGCAGGCGAAAAAGTCGCTGCACAAGGAGCACAGCGTACCTGTTTTTGAAACATCCAGCTTTATTTTTGATACTGCTGAAGAAGCACAGGCAGTTTTTGCCGAGGAACGTGAAGGCAACATTTATACCCGTTATTCAAATCCGAACAGCGATGAACTGATTGACAAGCTCTGCAAACTTGAAGGAGCCGGAGACGGAATAGCGACTGCATCGGGAATGGCTGCCGTATTTCTTGGTTTTTTCACGTTTTTGCGTCCGGGAGACCATATACTGGTCAGCCGCAATATTTTTGGCACAACTCACCTGCTGATCACCCAGGTGCTTTCGAAATGGGGAATTTCGCATACATATGTTGGCATGGAAAATCTGAAAGAAGTCGAAGAAAAGATCCTTCCGATGACCAAAATCCTTTATGCCGAAAGTCCTGCCAATCCGGGTCTGGATATCCTTGATCTGGGTAAGCTTGGCAAACTGGCTCAGAAAAAAGGATTGTATTTTCTGTTTGACAACTGTTTTGCCACACCCTACCTCCAGAATCCCTTACGATACGGTGCCGATCTGGTCATCCATTCAACCACCAAATTTATCGACGGACAGGGTCGTACAATTGGAGGAGCCATACTGGGAAGTGCCGAATATATTAATGAGGTAAGACAGTTAGCACGGATTACCGGTCCCACCATGTCGCCCCATACAGCCTGGCTGCTCTCCAAAAGTCTGGAAACACTTTCCGTAAGAATGGAAAAGCATTGTCAGAATGCCCTAATGCTTGCACAATACCTTGAAAAGAATCCGGACACAAAATGGGTCAGGTATCCCTTCTTGCCTTCACATCCGCAATTTAATCTGGCCAGAAAACAGATGAAAATGGGTGGCGGGCTCGTAAGTTTTGAGCTGCACGGAGGATCCGGACGGGCCATGAAGTTTGTCAATGCTTTGAAACTTATGTCCATCACCTCAAATTTGGGAGACACGCGCACTACCATTACACATCCTGCAACGACAACACATTCTAAACTGACACCCGAAGAAAAAAAGGAATCCGGCATAACGGACGGCATGCTCAGGGTATCTGTGGGACTTGAAAGCATAGATGACATCATTGAAGATGTTGAACACGCCATCTTACATTCCCGCAAACCATAGAACAAAAAATTATATAATTTGTTCAAACGTCTGATCAATAAACATCCGATTGCATATAAATCTAATTAACAGAGAAGATGAAAGCAGTAATGAAGAATATGATTTTTACGTTGGCTTTATTTCTTCTGGTTCCGAATCTTTATGCTCATCCGGGAAAAGTCATCCAGTCCTTTCCATTGCCCGGGAATTTTTGCACCGGACTGACATTCGATGGCAATGGCCTTTGGGTGGCGGACTATAAAACTGATATCATTTACAAAATTGATCCGGTGTCCGGAACGGTTTTGCATCAAATCCCTTCACCCGGTTTCTGGCCGACGGGGTTGGCATGGGATGGAAAAAATCTCTGGAACGTGGACAGGGAACAGGATAAAATCTATAGAATCGATCCACAGGACGGAACAAT
>JAFGRC010000137.1 GCA_016935355.1 Bacteroidales bacterium | reverse complement strand
TGTGAAGCTCAACAAGGGCACCATTGAAGTTAATAGCACCGTTGGTAAAGGAACTATTTTTACATTGTTATTCCCGGTTTATAAGGAATAAATTTTATTTAGGTTTAATAGGTGTAGGAAAATCACTTTCATTCCAAAGAATAAACATATGAACGTATTACAAAGATCCTGTGGTAAATTACTACCTGCTTTATTGCTGTTGTTCCTTATTTTTAGGGGAACCGACAAATCATTTGCACAAAAGTCATACGGAAAGCTCAACGAAGAGACTATAGCACTGTCCCGTAAAACAATTCCCACTGGTGATCAGAAGACAGGTGCTGTAATCCTGTTAAGGGACTATGAGGTAATCATTGATAAAAAAGATCGTAAAACCATTATAATCAGGGTAATTGGAAAATTATTCAATAAACAGGCTATAGCTGATTATACACAGATTCCTATTCCCTTTAACACTTATAACGAGGAAGCTAACCTGGACTATGCCAGGGTAATATATAATGATGGCAGTATCCGCGAAATATCGGCCGATGCAGTGCAGGTGAAGACATCACCGGATACACGCGGTGGTACACAATATACAGATAATAAATATCTTACCTTTACCCTGTCGGGACTCGAACCAGGTGTGACCTTTGATTATCAGGTAACCATCAGGGAAAAATTTGGAGTCTTTGAAGGGGAATGGTTCGGTCAGCATATGTTTTGTGGTCTGCATCGTAGTCTTTATCCGCCATATACCCCCAGAATTGATCCTGTGTTGGACTCGCGCTTCGTTTTAAAAGTGCCCAGGGGCAGTGAATTCAGGTATTATCTCACCACAGGATCCATTGAACCTGAAAAAACAACAGATAATTTGCAGGACCAATATAAATGGGAACTTGAATCGCTTCCGGCTATTCAGCTGGAGGCGGCCATGCCCGGTTTGGGTAGTTTGTATCCCGGATTGATACTCAGTTCTTTAAAAGACTGGTCGATGCTGAATTCCTGGGCGTATGAAAAACTGGTGTCCAGGGTTGAAGTAACCGATGAAATCAAGGAATTGGCTGACAAGCTTACCGCATCTGCAAAAACAACAGATGAAAAAATAAAATCATTAGCCTATTACATTCAGCGTAACATCCAATATGTATATGCAGATCTCGAGCGGGGCGGATACGTGCCACACATGGCCGGCGACGTCCTGAAATCACGCTACGGCGATTGCAAAGACCAGACTATTTTATTGATTTCCCTGCTCAGGGCAATTGGTATTACTGCCTATCCGGCATTGATTACCCCATATCCTTTTGAAGAAAATATTGAAATACCCACAATTCATTTTAATCACCTGATAACCTATTTACCGCTTCCTGATCATGAACTTTGGCTCGATATGACATCGGGTGTAACGCCATACCCAAAGCTGGTATTTTCCGATCAGAACAGAACTGCATTTGTAATCAATGAAAATGGCGGCAAACTGACAAAGACTACCGGATCAAACAGTGAGGATAATGAAGCCCGCTTTGACCTGAAAACTTCGTTCAGCGACAAAACGACCATGATAAAAATTGATCTGGAAGCATCGGGTGTCACAAGTGATTTAATAAAGCAAATATTGCTAGACTTAAAACCAGAGGAACGGGAAGAGATGTTCCGTGTTTTTATCAGATCCTATATCAACAATGCCGAAATTGACCAAATTGTAGTCGAAGATGTCCATGATCCAGACCAGTCATTCAAAGCGAGTATACAATATCATATTGACAGCATCTGGAGTGAAGGTCAGAAGTCATTCAACTTTGGCAGTCACGCCATGTTACCCCTTGCTTTTTTTGCGAATGCCGATATTCGTTCCATGCCTGAGAAGCGAGAGCATGATATTGTTATTCCTTTTCCATACTCCATTCGGGGATCCGAAACCTATATACAACCAGATGACGACCTTATGCCTTTTCTTCTTCCTGATAGTGATTCGCTTGAAAGCCATTATTTCAGATTTCAAAAAAGTTTTACAAGATCAGGTAGCATTGTAAAAGTCAGTTGGAAATTTGAAATGCAGGATCAGACCGTACCGAAAACAAAATATCCTGTGTATTATGGTGACTATAATAAGCTTAATGAACTACTTGCCTGGAATGTATTATACCTGGAGCCCATTTCGCTATACATGGATGCCAGAAACGAGGATACACCACAGGCCATTTTGGCTTTTTGCAGGGATGCCCTGACAAAAGACAATGACAATCCGTTGCTAATGATGATGAAAGGATTGGCTTATGAACAAATGAATATGCCCGATTCCTCGATCAATATATATTCAGCCATTCTGAAAAAGGAGCCCCGGAATAAGTATGCGCATTTGTTAATGAGCACGCCGCTCTATACAATGCAGAAAACGGAAGATGCCATGAAATGTATAGATAAGGCGCTACAGCTTGATCCGAATTTTATTGCGGCCTATGCGATAAGGGCAAATGTCTGGCGAAGTGTCCGTGAATATGAGAAAGCATTGAATGACTATGAAAGAATGAGTCTGATTGACCCGCAAAATGCAATAGTCTGGAAAGAAAAAGGGTTTCTGCTTCAGCTAATGGGAAGATACAGTGAAGCTGCATCTGTGCTGCAAAAGGCTCTGGAGATCAATCCTGAGGATGACTGGACACACTCAGTAATGGCCTCGGGTTATCTGGAAATGGGAAGATATGATAAAGCCATGCAGTCGTTTCAGGAGGCTATCCGATTAAATCCTGCTGACCCAGATAATTATGGCAATCTCGGTTGGTTATATTACCTGACCAACAATGATCAGAAATGCATAGAATACTCCCTGAAAGCCATACAACTTGACCCTTATGCTTATTATGCAAAGTACAATCAGGCACTTGCAAACCTGAGATTGGGTTTATACGAGGAAGCAGTGAAGTTGTACAGCCGGCTGGCGCAGGAGAAAGCTATACCCTATGATGCAAAGATGGGTGCTATTGACGACCTGATTAAACTGAGACAAGAGAACAGCAGCAGGAGCACGGAAGCCAAAACAATCCTGAAAAAATATTTTGGGGTAACGATCAACTAATCCAGGGAATAAAAGGCATTAAAATTGCATCTCCAGCCTACCTTTGTGGCTGTCCAGTACAACCTCTTTTGACACGCCGTTTACCGTTACGCGGTATTTTCCGTAAAAACCGGATGTTGAAAAGGTACCATGGGTATCTGCAACACCTGATGCATGGGTCCACCACTCATCATAAACCAGATCCCTGTATGCTTTTGCAGTTGGTGTGGGCGACCAGTCGCGGTTATACATCGACGAGGCCGG
>JAFGRC010000136.1 GCA_016935355.1 Bacteroidales bacterium | reverse complement strand
ATTATTTGTTATGAATGAATGTTCTTATTTATTAATGTTTTTGATCATTAACATTCCTGCTGTTACAAATATAAAAAATTTCAGAATCGGCATTCTTTGCCTAAAAATTTCCAACTTAAATTTATTCATACTTTGATTTATTGATTGATTACCCCGCCAGAATTCTGCCGAAGTCAATAATTAATCCACCTTGGTGCTGCAATTAAAAAATGAATATTCCCCGGAATTTCCTAAAAATATACTTTTACTGAGGCCAGATAACCTGATTCGGAAATGTTAAACGAAATGTTGCTTCTGACCGTTTTTTTGTCAAAAATAAAATAATGCAATAACAATCCTGTTCCTACCCCCAACACATCCATTCCAATATCCAGGAGGTCAAAGTTCCCGTCTGAGTGTATCATATCTACCAGTTCTTTACTGATTCCGGCTAAAATTCCAATTCCCGCACTGGCCAGATACTTATTTTGCAAGGTAATTTCCGGGCTTTTCAGGGTGAAAAACATGCACGAGGCAAATGTGATTTCTGCCGACAAAACATAGTGAAGTGTAGCATCAATCAGCAAATCTCTGTTATGTTGTGCCTTTAAAAAATTTGTACTTGAAATCAGAACCATACACCCGAGAAGCATCCGCAATATGAAATGTCTTATTGCAGGCATCATTTTCATTTACTGTTATAATGTTCTTTGAGCCTAAGGTATAAATTGCCGTTTAAACATGTCTCAATTGCTTCCAGGTCCCTCAACCTGAAAATGGATGCAATGGCTATCGGGTCCGCCCTGAAATCAGTATGCCCTTCATAAAACCCATAACGCACAATATAATAAGGTACCATTTCACCCGTATGTATATAGGAAAGCTTCCTGATCATATCAGCCATTTCTTCATCATTGAGTTCGGGGTAGCAAGTTTGCAGGAAATTGGTTTCAACCGTTTCCATATCCCTCCATACTTCGATCTGAAACTGTCCCATTATTTCGTCATTGAAAATTGATTCCTGCCATCCCCTGCTGCCCTGCCATTTTATATATACCTTATGACCGTTATAATATATATAATCAATCTGCATTGCTTCAAAAAAAAATATACCCTGCTGAATACCGGCCAAAGCAATATTCCAGATATGAAAAAGGGGGGATGCGAGATCCGGGTGTTTTAGTCCAATTTCTTTCACCAGCTGATTGTCATTGATCAAAACTGATATGATGTCTTCATCTTCAGCCATAAATCCTGCCTGGGAATACTGTTCAGGCCAGCCGGTTTGTGTTATTTCTGGCACTGGTAACCCTGTTATCTTATTTGTCTGCTTCAGCGCTACTTCATTATGGAGCCCGGTATTTGCCAGATCCGGAAAATCTAAAGAATTAACATCAAGTTGCCTGCCTTTACCGTACATTCCCCTATCATATCTCAAGTCATCACCATTTTCAACAGTGACATCAAAAAGCACATATTGATCATCCGTTGTATGTCCAATGATGACTTCCCTGCCATCATTTGTTAATAATGGAGAAGGCATATCCGGTAACTCGGTGATCCTTTCCGGATATAGAGGGTATAACCTGCCTTCATATCTGACATGGTCAGGTACAGATTCCTGACTGTATGAAATAAAGGGGGTCCACGCCAGACAGTAAAAAAGCCTTATTAATAATTTCTGCGCCATTCTTATATAGATATCACTTTATAAACAGCCTCTCGCCCTAAAAGTTCCACAAGCAAAATTAATTAAATCTTCAAAGACACAATCTCGCTGTCAAAAATTACGAGATATTTTGGTAATTAATAAACAACATTCAGGAATATTATGCATAGTGAATATGTCGATGATAGCTTACTTTGAATTCTGTCATAAATATATCATTTTTATAATCCTTAAACTTATTGTATCCATCTGATGAGAAGGATAATATTGGTAATGTGTTTTTTGCGGGAATCTGTATTCATGATGAACGGCCAGGATGGCGGCGGACAGATAACCGGACAACAAAACAGAAGGTATCCTGTCATTAAATACTGGAATCAGATACTCAATCCGAGTAGTCAATCCGGCTGAACCTGCTTATAACAACGTATCCAGTCAACTTCCATCTGAGCCGGCAATATGGAGTTTTTCACATCCGTATACAACGATGAACTGATGTTGATAAACATGGGTACCTTGGGGATACCTTCCCTGACAGTATTTACGGTTATCCCGTTGATTTTCCAGGTTAATTGATTTTCATTCCATTCCAGAGAGAATATGAAGAAATCTGAGCCATACCGGCTAAGGCTTACCCTTGTTTCATTTTTACTGACTTTACCTTTTCCTGCAACACTTCCCCAGAAGTTCCCCATAGATATTTTTTTCGATGCTTTGGCAATATCGATGTGCGGCAGCAGCATGTCCGAAACCAGCCAGCAAGCGTGATGTACCGGATAACTATTGTTAAACCTGATTTTGGCTTCATACAATCCGTATTGCTGTCTGAAGCTGCTTCCCGAATTGACCAGTCCTGATGTGTATTCAAAATCCCGGGGAAAGAATCCTATGGCAGGATTCCATGCCTTCCCTTTTATTTTTTCACGTTTTGTGATGATTTTTAATGTGCTGCCGGCAATTTCTATGTTTTTATCATGATTCATGTACTGTTTTTCATGATCCAGGGAATAGCTGTCATTCAACAACACTTCCCCCCAGAAATAACGCGTCAGCCATCTTTTACCGTCGAGTTTATCCGAATCAAATTCTTCATCAAATGTCAGTTGCCAGCGTTTTATTTCATCAAATTTATGACTGTCCTTTACTTTCAGATACCATTGGATCTTGTCGGATTTTTTAAGTTCAAGGTATTGTTTCTCCAGCTTATATTCTTCGGACAATTCCAGTTTTTTGCCGGGAGGCAATAGCATGTATTCTTTGACTTTCAGGAATTCTTCAGATTTTACAAACCGTTCCAGGTTTTCAAAAGCCGTAATCTTTTCAGATCCGATCAATAAGGTGAAATTCACATAATCCTTTGATGTCTTAAACTTGAAATAATCCCGGAAACGTTCGGATTTCTTAAGAGCCTGAAATTCCAGATATTTCTGATATTCTTCCGTTTCCTTAAACTTCTTTTTCCCGAGTCTTTTTTGCTGACTGATGAATTCTTCCGAATGCACAAGTTTTTCCAGCGTATGATAATGCTTTACATCATAAGATTTGTCAAACTCTATAAAATCTTTCAGCTCCACGGAATCACGAATACGGAAATACCTGTTGATTTCCTTTTTCTTTTTAAGCTTGAGATATTCCTTTTCTTTTGAAAATTCCGGAGTATCTGAATATTTGCGTGACAAAATGGCTTTTTTTCGCTTCGCGAATTCCGGTGAAGTCACTTCCTTTTCACGCTCCCTGAATTCTTCTAATTCCCTGGATTGCAAAAAAGCCTTCAACTCTTCATATTCTTTTCTCAATGATGATTGACTGGCTTCATAATCGGCTGTTTTCGGGACAAAACCGAATAAAATCCTAAAGTTTAACATTGTTGTTTTTGATTCTGTTTCTGAAAAAGAAAACTCATTTTCGGTTATAAGATTGTGTTTGTCTCTTACTTATTTGAAATAAATATATAAAAAAGAACCGTTACGGGGACGTGTAACCTGGAAAAGTATACGATTTTTTCCATAGTAAGTTATGCCAAATAAGCAAGTCTGTGTAAATTTTTTTATAACAATCGGTTAACATGTAGCCCTGATAATCCGTGCATTCATTGATTCCGTGCAATAGTCAATAATTCAGGTTTAATTGAGTCCGGTCAGTATGGATTGTCATTGAAACCGAACAATGTTCTGACTGAAGTTGCCAATTCCCTGATGTTGATTTCCCGCATACATTTGAAATGCTTTTTGGGGCAGGAATCATATCCGATTTTTGAACAAGGCCTGCATTTGAGTCCTTTTACCTCAAATATTTTTGAATCCTTATGCGGCATATAAGGCGCCATGCCAAACTCAGGAATAGTGTTTCCCCATACCGATATTATTTTTTTATGAAAAGCCGCCGCAATATGCATAAAGCCGGTATCATGCGTAACAATCACCCTTGCCTGTTTTATGATGGAGGCAGACTGGTTGACGGAGAATTTTCCGCAAGCATTATAGGCAAATGACCTTTGACTGATATATTCACCGTTCTCAGCATCTTCAGGTCCTCCGATTAGAATTACAGGGAGGTTAATTTCATTGCAAAAAGCGGATATCATTTCCACAGGCAGTTTTTTTGTGGTGTGTCTGGCTCCGATAACACAGGCGATGTATCCTTTATGAAAGGCTTCCGGTAGTGTTTGAATATCAACATGTTCATGGCCGGGGATAAAATAATCAAGTCCCTTATGATCATTGTGGACATCAAATTCACTGACACAGTCCATATACCGGTCCACCAAATGTATGTCAGGAAGCCTGTTTATCCTGAAATTCACCATCAGCCATTTTTCCTTGTTAAGCTTATTAAAATCAAAGGATAATAACCGTAATCTAGACTTAATGATCCAGGTGCGCAGGTTTTTATGAAGGTCAATAATATAGTCGTATCTTTCCTCCTTCAGCTTAAGGATTAATGAGTTGAGACTCCCCTCAAGCATGTGGATTCTATCAATATAAGGATTGGCTTCAAGTAAAGGATGATATTGCTTTTTAACCGCGTAGTGGATTTCCGCTCCCTCAACCTGTTCTTTCAGGCAACGGATGACCGGTGTGGTTAATACAATATCGCCGATTGAGCTGAATCTTAATATAAGAAATTTTACCGTCATGCTATCCCACCAGTGCGAGGATAGTGATATGATTTGCCTTTACTTCGATAATTCCGGAACTGATCAGAATGGTTTCCTTTTTATCTTTTTCGGTAATAATCTTGATCGCCCCTTTTGAAAGTGTTGATATAATCGGTGCATGGTTCTTTAATACTTCAAAGGACCCCTTTATGCCAGGCACCTGTACAAGTTTAACTTCACCTTCAAACAGTCTCGTCTCCGGTGTCATAATCTCAAGATTCATATCCTGCAGGCTTTACATTTATTTTTTCTTCGACTGCTCAATAAGCTTCTCACCTTTGGCAATTGCCTCATCGATCGTTCCAACCATATGAAAAGCTGCTTCCGGGTATTGATCAACCTCCCCGTTCATGATCATATTAAATCCCTTGATGGTATCTTCAATGGATACCCATACACCAGGGGTGCCGGTAAACTGTTCAGCCACGTGGAAAGGCTGGGAAAGGAATCGCTGCGCACGGCGGGCACGATGTACCACCAGCTTATCATTTTCGGAAAGTTCATCCATACCGAGTATCGCGATTATATCCTGCAATTCCTTGTATCTTTGCAATAATTCTTTGAGTTTTATGGCCGTTTCATAATGCTCTTTACCCAGCACTTCTGAATTCAGAATCCTGGAAGTGGAATCCAGCGGATCAACTGCCGGATAAATTCCCAGTTCTGATATTTTTCTGCTTAATACAGTTGTCGCATCCAGGTGGGAAAATGTTGTTGCAGGTGCCGGATCCGTCAGGTCATCAGCTGGGACATAGATGGCCTGTACCGAAGTGATTGATCCACGTTTTGTTGAAGTGATCCGTTCCTGCATGATGCCCATTTCAGTAGCCAGTGTCGGTTGATATCCCACCGCTGACGGCATCCTTCCCAACAATGCAGATACTTCAGAACCTGCTTGAGTAAAACGGAAAATATTATCAACAAAAAATAAAATGTCCCTTCCTCCTGATTGCTCATCTCCATCACGAAATGATTCGGCAACGGTTAATCCTGATAATGCCACAGTCGCACGCGCTCCGGGTGGCTCGTTCATCTGACCGAATACCAGTGTGGCCTGAGACTGTTTCAAAGCTTCCGGGTCAACAAGCGATAGATCCCATCCGCCTTCTTCCATGCTTTTCAGGAATTCTTCACCATATTTGATTACGCCGGATTCGATCATTTCACGCAATAAATCGTTCCCCTCACGGGTTCGTTCACCCACACCTGCAAAAACAGACAAGCCGGAATATTTCTTTGCAATATTGTCAATCAGTTCCATAATGATAACCGTCTTACCCACACCAGCTCCGCCGAACAATCCAATTTTGCCTCCTTTGGCATATGGTTCAAGAAGATCAATTACTTTGATACCCGTAAACAATACTTCATTTTCCGTTGAAAGCTGTTCAAATTTAGGAGGTACGGCGTGAATTTCATATCCGTCTTTGTTATCAAGTGACCCCAGTCCATCAATGGGCTCACCGATCACATTCAATAACCTTCCTCTGATCTGCTCTCCAACCGGCATTTTTATTTCTTCACCGAGAGCAATTGCTTTCATTCCCCTTCTCATACCGTCTGTTGAGTCCATTGCAATGGCACGAATTGAATTTTCTCCGATGTGTTGCTGGCATTCAACTACCACAATGCTGCCGTCATCTTTTTTTATCTCAAGTGCCTCGTGAATATCGGGCATTTCATCTCCCGCTCTTTCAAAACTGATATCAACTACAGGCCCGATTATCTGTATAACTTCTCCGGTCAATTTTGCCATTATTTATCTTTTAAAAAATTAACGGTCACAAATATATCATTTATATCATTATTTTTTCATTTCACAACGATCTTCTTTCAATGTATTTAATCAATCCATTAATTATTACTGTCAATCGATTTCATTTTTTGGTAAAAAAAAAGTATTTTTAAATAATACTAATTTGTCCATTTTATAACTTTGTCAAATGACAATTAAATAAATATTTTTTATTATAACCTAAATTTATAAATCTTATGAAAAAAGCTCTAATGATTACCATGCTGGGATTGATAATGGCTTTGTTTATTCCGGCTGCTCCCGCAAAAGCGCAAATTTTTGATAAGGGTGACTTTGTTCTTAATCTTGGACTTGGTATTGGTGCTACGTACTATACAGGATTGTACTATAAGACATCTTTCCCACCAGTCTTTGTTTCAGGGGATTATTGCCTGAGGGAAGCACTGGGCCCCGGAAATCTCGGCGTAGGAGGCTATATGGGTTATAATGCTTATAAATGGGAATATACATATTCAGGAGGAACATGGGGATATAAATACTCTACATTTATTATTGGACCGCGCGGCACTTACCATTTTGTGGATCTTGTGGATAATCTCGATTTGTATGGTGGTGTCTTACTTGGGGCCAGAATTGTTACTTCAAAGGAATTTGGTGATTATTATGGTTACAATTATACAGCCAATTCCAGCGGGGTTGCATATTCACTTTTTGCAGGAGCCCGGTATTATTTCACTCCGAATTTTGGTGTGATGGCTGAACTTGGCTATGGAATAGCCTATTTAAGCCTTGCAGCTTCGTTGAAATTTTAAAGGTTTAGGATAAGTTGTATTTTTAAGATTTATCCCCGGAAGCTGGATAGGATTCCATATCATATGCAACCAGACTTCCGGGGATAATTTGTTTTTTCAGCTCCTGGTTAACATCATTGTGAACCGATTATTCATCAGTAAAAATTGCTTGTTCGTAACATTTATCCAACTTTTGTCAGGAGGAACGTAAAAACAGAAAATGAGACTTAAAATTGAATTCCATACGCATGAAAAATAAGCTCATATTTTTTGTCGATGATGATAAGATGATGTTGGATCTGATGGAATACACCTTTAAATGCCGTGAAGGATTTGAGGTTAAGTCTTTTTTTTCAGGAGAGGAGTGCATGAGGAACCTGCATTTGAATCCCAATGTCATTGTTCTGGATTATTATCTTGGAGAGGGTGAGTCAAATGCTATGTCAGGACTTGAAACTCTTAAGAAAATCCATTCATTAAACAATAAGATGCCGGTGATCATCTTAAGCCGTGAAAAAGATAAAAGGCTTATCAATCAATTTATTCAGTTTGGCGCAAAAGAATATGTCATAAAGGATGATTTTTTCATTGATACCCTCATCGAAACGATAGATGATCATTTCATGGAAAATCTTGACTGAAATGATCTTTTTTTAAGTACAGCTTATCACGCAATTTTCTACGACATTGCGAATCACCAAATGCAAGGTCATTATACCGGGAAATCCGGATTTTGCAGCGTTTGATTCAACAGCACGCCATGCTAAAAGCTGCTTGCTGTAAATTTTACCGATCATTATTTAATCCCGGCAGCGGATGAATTATTGCATGAACATCTGCATTCTGTAACATAAATTAGCTTTGTTATTCAGAATATTATTTTTACTTTTGCCGGACTTTAACAATCAGTTTTTTGAAATTCAAGAATCAATATATAATTTATTTCAAAGGGCTGAAAGAAGGTATTCATGATTTTGAATACAAAATCGAAAAGCCGTTCTTTGAAGAGTATATGAACCTGGATATTTTTGATGGAAATGTTGGGGTACAGGTTAAGCTGAATAAGGAGAACAACTTCATGGAACTTGATGTTGATCTTTCGGGTAACATTCAGGTACAATGTGACCGTTGCCTGACTTATTTCGACCTGCCAATTGCTTTTACAGGTCACTTAATGGTCAAATTCAACGAAAAGCAACAAGAATCTTATGAAGAGGTCATGATTCTTCATCCTGAAGATAACCAACTCGACCTGAAACATTACCTGTATGAATGCATCAGCCTTTCAGTTCCCCTGAGGAAAGTTCACCCTGACATGCCGGATGGCAGATCAGGATGTGATCCGGAAATGCTAAAATTGCTGATGAAACACCTGATCAGTGAATAATCATAAGAGCTGGAGCTTCTTTTGAACCTGGAAGACTGACAATTAAAAATAAACCGGGTTTTAACTTTAATAAATTCTATTTACAATGCGCATTACACAATACACTTACCAAATTGACAGATGATAATTAAAAATATATAATTGATACATTATGCCTAATCCGAAACGTAAGCATTCAAAACAAAGAAGAGACAAAAGGAGAACACATTACAAGGCTGAAATACCTACACTGAGTGTTTGTCAGAATTGTGGTTCAGCAGTTCAATACCACAGGATCTGTCCCGAATGTGGCCATTACAAAGGCAAGCCTGCTATTGAAAAAGAGGTTTCATCCTGAACAATACCCCTGAAAATCTAAATCATTCAAACTGGTCATGAGAATCGGTATTGATATTTTTGGTGGAGATTTCGCACCTGAGTCAACAGTGCTTGGATCAATTTTAGCCTCAAAAAGTATTTCAGCGGATATACAGCTTGTATTGATCGGCGATGAAAGCATCATAACTTCTATTTGTGAAAGGGAAAACTTTGACAGTTCTGTTTTCGAAATCGTACACACGACTGAGCTCATTGAAATGGGAGATTATCCGGCAAGGGCGTTTTCTGTTAAATCAAATTCCAGTATAGTCCTCGGTTTCAAACTTCTGGCCGGAGGAAAAATTGATGGCTTTGCCAGTGTCGGGAATACCGGTGCCATGATGGTTGGAGCAACACGGGTAATAAAAGTTGTTCCCGGAATTATCCGTCCCTGTATCACAGCCTCATTCCCGAGACCGGATCAACATCCCATGCTGGTTCTGGATGTAGGTATTAATCCCGATTGCAGACCGGACGTATTATATCAATATGCCATTCTCGGTAATATTTATGCCCGGCATGTTTTAAATATACCTCAACCTCGTGTTGGCCTGTTAAATATCGGTTCTGAAGAAGAGAAGGGAAATTTACTGACAAAAGCTTCTTTTCAGGTCATGAAAGAATCCAGGGACTTTAATTTCATTGGTAATCTGGAAGGAAATGACCTTTTCAGTGACAAGGCAGATGTCATGGTATGTGATGGTTTTGTTGGAAATGTAATGGTAAAGCAGGCCGAAGCTTTTTATGCCATGATCAGGAAACGCAACATCAATGATGCGTTCTTTGAAAAATTTAATTTTGAAAACTACGGAGGCACACCGATACTTGGTATAAATGCACCGGTGGTTATTGGTCACGGAATCTCCAACGATGTGACCGTAAAAAACCTGATCCTGCATACTGTCGATGTTATCAGTGGAAATATATGTGATAATATTAAAGAAGCTTTTACATAATGATAAAAAGAAGAGCAGCTATTACCGGAATCGGGGCATATGTTCCTGATGCCATTCTGGATAATTTCGAGCTGAGCAAAATGGTTGACACCAGCGATGAGTGGATCATGCAACGGGTCGGTATTAAAGAAAGAAGAATACTTAAGGACAGGAACAAGGCCACCTCATATATGGCTGTAAAGGCTATCGGTAATCTGCTGAAAAAGACCAAAACACCTCCTGAAGATATTGAATTTCTGATTTGTGCAACCATTACTCCGGATATGCACTTTCCAGCGACTGCAAATATCATTTGTGATAAAACCGGATTAAAAAATGCTTTCAGTTATGATCTGAGCGCTGCCTGTTCCGGATTTTTGTTTGCTCTTGAAACAGGCCGGCGTTTTATTGAATCAGGCGGCTATAAAAAGATCATTGTTGTCGGAGCGGATAAAATGTCTGCCATTACCAATTATGCTGACAGGACAACCTGCGCCCTCTTTGGTGATGGAGCAGGAGCCGTTTTGCTTGAACCCGCCGACAATGGTTATGGTATTATAGATGCAATACTTTCAGTGGATGGTTCAGGCGCAAAAAACCTCCACATGGCTGCGGGAGGTTCCCTGATGCCTGCCACCCATGATACCATTGAATCGGGATTGCATTACGTATATCAGGAAGGACAAGCAGTCTTCAAATTTGCCGTTTCCAAAATGGCAGATGTTTCCCTTGAAATCATGAAAAGGAACGATCTTGGTCACGACGATATCAAATACCTGGTCCCCCATCAGGCAAATTTGCGAATCATCGAAGCGACAGCGAGGCGCATGGGAATTAAGCGGGAACAGGTTATGATCAATATCGAAAGATATGGAAACACAACGGCTGCCACAATACCTCTTTGTCTTTGGGAGTATGAAAATCAGCTTAATCCTGGTGATAATCTGATATTAACATCTTTTGGTGCCGGGTTTACATGGGGTGCTATTTATGTAAAATGGGCCCTGCAGTCATAATAAATGGACCGGCAAGACGTTATAACCTGAAAATTATGTATCGCAGAATTTCTGATACCGTGAAAAAATATTATTACACATAAGCATGTTGAAAATTATGTTATGCTTATATTTGTTTGCATTCAAGAATCCGTTCAATTTTTAAAACTTAGCGCAAATGGCGAAAATAATTGAAACCGAAAGCAATGTTATCAATCAGATTGGCGTAGGAACAACAATTAAGGGAGATATTACCACTAATGGTGATATTCGGTTTGAGGGTGGTTTAGTGGGCAATCTGATGACAAAAGGCAAGGTTGTCGTTGGTGAAACCGGTTCCGTTAAAGGAGAGGTAAATTGCAAGAATTCAGTAATAGAAGGTAGCATTGACGGTAAAATCGTTGTGTCAGAACTGCTGACATTAAAATCAACATCAAGTGTAAAAGGAGATATTATAACCAGGAGGCTTGCTATTGAACCCGGGGCAAAATTTACGGGTAATTGCAATATGAGTGCTGAAACCAATTCCGGCAATGCAACAAAAGAACCAGAAAAACCAAAAGAAAATATCAAATAACCTGGTTGATTATGCCCGTTATTCCAGTTTGGCATTTCAAATGCTGTTTATTCTTTTACTGGGCGTATTTGGCGGGATAAAACTTGATAAACTGGTTAAACTGGAATTCCCTCTTTTTACAATTCTTTTTTCTTTTCTCGCAATGGTGCTTGCGCTTTATTATGCTGTCAAGGATTTGCTGCACAAAAACAAACCATGAACTGCCAAACCGGGACATAACCTGTAAATATCATCCACAAGAATTGAACACATGAACCATAAGCTTAAAAAAATCCTGATTGGATTGACAGCAATTACTGTCATCATCTTAGGCCTGGGTGTACTCCTGTTTAACACAATACTTGATCCCTACTACTTTAGTATGTTCCCTTACCTGGTGCTTATTTTCATGATTGTTAACGCTGCCTTTTTCATCTTCTTTTTTCACTCAATGAAAAAGACAAATACACAGTTTATCCGCAACTTTATGGGTGCCTCAGGAATAAAAACCATATTCTATTTTTTTCTCGTTTTGGCCTATATTCTGACCACCCCGCAACATGCAATTCCCTTTTCAGTCACGTTGCTTGTATTGTATATTATTTATACCGCATACGATCTTTATGTCACGTTGAAACTGCTGAGAAGAAAAAAAGAAAAAAATACATTGCCAAATCATATGTCAAATTAGTTTTTTATATTTACGCACCCTAATTTGAAAGATATGTATAGGTGGACGTACAGGATTGTTGTGATCTTTTTCGGGTTTTTCCTGTTGGTGAATTTTGAATTATTTGCAAACACTGAGGAAGATCATACAGAGCAGGTGGCAGGGGATCAAACTGCCGGACATAACCCGGAAGAACAGGGTGAAGAGGAATTCGATCCGGGAGATTTCATATTTGATCATATCAAGGATTCTCATGAATGGCATATCACAGAAATAAATCATAAACCCGTCAGCATACCTTTACCCGTTATCCTTTACAGCAAAACAAAAGGATTGAATGTCTTCATGTCGGGCAGGTTTGAACATGGACATGCAACATACAGAGGTTTCCGGCTTGAAACAAGCGGTGAGAATAAAGGCAAAATCACAGATGAAGACGGAACAATGCCCCTGGATCTGTCCATCACCAAAAATGTGGCAGCCATGTTTTTCAGCATGATCCTGTTGTTTTTAATTTTTATTTCAGCAGCAAGGATTTACAAGAAGAATCCCGTTAGCAAGCCAAAAGGTATACAGTCATTAATAGAACCCGTGGTTTTATTTGTTCGTGATGATATTGCAAAATCTTCCATAGGGCCAAAATATGAACGCTTTTTACCGTATTTGTTAACTGTGTTCTTTTTTATCCTGATCAACAACCTGCTCGGATTGATTCCCATTCCACCTGCAGGAGCCAATCTGACCGGTAATATTGCAGTTACTTTTGTACTTGCTGCGTTCACATTGTTTGTTACGAATTTCAGCGGCAACCGTAATTACTGGACCCACATTTTCAATACTCCCGGTGTACCATTCTGGCTTAAGCTTCCCCTTCCTATAATGCCGATTTTGGAAGCAATCGGAATATTCACAAAACCTTTTGTCCTGATGGTCCGATTGTTTGCTAACATATCCGCAGGTCACATCATTGCATTGGGATTTTTCAGCATTATTTTCATTTTTGCCAAGATGTCTTCTTCCATGGCATATGGGATTTCCGTTATTTCAGTACTTTTTAATGTTTTCATGGTCTTTGTGGAATTGCTTGTTGCTTTCATTCAGGCATATGTATTTACTTTTTTGTCTGCCCTATATATCGGGATGGCAGTCGAAGAACACAATCATGGACATGATTGACGGCTTTTTTATTAATTAATATATATATACTATGTTATCTATTATCTTACAGATTGCAAGCGGAGCTGCTCTGGCAAAACTGGGCGGAGCTATTGGCGGTGCTATAGTAACTATTGGAGCAGCTTACGGCATTGGTAAAATCGGCGGAAATGCCATGGAGGCTACTGCTCGTCAACCAGAAGCAGCCGGTGATATCCGGACCAGCATGATTGTATCTGCAGCACTGATCGAAGGTATTTCCCTGTTTGCTGTAATTGTCAGCCTGCTTGCTGTTGTTACAGCCTGAGGTTGATATTTGTTTTACCGGGACCGGACGGTTGGTCCGGACTCCCGGTTTTATTGCCAAGCTTAATACAGAATACATATGGATTTATTAATTCCTGAAATCGGAATAATTTTTTGGATGATCATTAGCTTTTCAATTGCATTTTTCATTCTTGCCAAATATGCATGGAAACCAATTGTAAATGCCTTAAAAGAAAGGGACACCTCGATAGCTGAAGCCATAAAGGATGCTGAAAAAGCAAGGCTCGAAGTATCCCGACTGCAAACAGAAAGCGAAAAGATCCTTTCACAGGCAAAAGATGAAAGCGATAAGATCATTCAGGAAGCACGTGATTTTAAAGAATCCGTGCTGAGCGAAGCCAATGAACTGGCTAAAAAACAAACGCATAAGATGATTGAAGAAGCAAGAAAGGCAATTATCAATGAACGGACGGCTGCATTGTATGAGATCAAAAAGCAGGTCTCGGAATTATCTGTCGCCATTTCAGAAAAAATTCTGATGCAGGAATTGAAGGATCCTGACAAACAGCAAAAATTGATAGAGAAATCGCTTAGTGAAATGAAATTCAATTGATTAACGCCGCATCCCAATCATGAACGAAAGCAAAATTTCTGTCAGATATGCCAAGGCACTTTTTACCGCAGGTAAAGAAGACAATTCTCTGAATGTTCTGAAAAAAGACATTGAATTTCTTTATCAGGGTATTGGCGAAATACCTGAATTACAGTATGTGATACAAAGTCCTGTAATAAGGACAAAAGAGAAAATCAGGCTGTTTGAGGTAGCTTTTAAGAGTATTTTTAGTCAGTTGACATTTACTTTTATCCGTCTTGTACTCGAAAACCGCAGGGAAGAATATTTAGCCGGTATGGCCAGGTATTTCCTTGATCTGTTAAAAACTGACCAGAACATACAATCTGCAGAATTTATTTCTGCAGCTTCTATCAATGAAAAAATCAGAAAGTCAATTACACAGCTTATAGAGCAAAAATTCAAATCTTCTGTAGAATTACAGGAGACGGTTGACAAAAACATAATAGGCGGTTATATTTTACGTGTCGGTGATCTGCAAATTGATGCCAGCATTGCAAGTAAATTAAAGCTGATTAAAAAAGAACTGATTGAAATCAATTCGTGATATAATCTAATTTAAACATATTCTTATGACGGCACTTAAACCATCAGAAGTTTCAAAAATATTAAAACAACAATTAAAAGACGTAGATACAAAAACTCCACAGATTGATGAAGTTGGAACCGTCTTACAGGTAGGTGACGGGATTGCAAGGATTTATGGTATGTCCAACGTTTACTCCAATGAGTTGATAGAATTTGAAAGTGGTATCCGGGGCATCGTGCTCAACCTGGAAGAAGACAATATCGGAGCGGTATTGCTGGGATCATCCGAAAAGGTGAAAGAAGGTGATACAGTCAAGCGTACCAACCGTATTGCATCCATTCTTGTCACTGAGGGAATGCTCGGCCGTATCATCAATACACTCGGGGAGCCGATAGATGGAAAAGGGCCTATAATTGGAAAAACCTATGAGATGCCTTTTGAAAGGAAAGCTCCCGGAGTAATTTTCCGACGTCCTGTCAATGAACCGTTGCAGACCGGAATAAAAGCCATTGACGCCATGATCCCCATCGGAAGAGGTCAGCGTGAGCTAATCATTGGCGACAGACAAACGGGCAAATCTTCAATAGCAATTGACACGATCATCAACCAGAAAGAGTTTTATGACAAAGGCGAACCCGTTTTTTGTATTTACGTGGCAATTGGTCAGAAAGGATCCACAATAGCGCACCTGGCAAAAACACTGGAAGCATATGGTGCTTTACCTTACACGATAATTCTTTCTGCCACTGCATCCGACCCGGCCGCATTACAGTTCTATGCGCCTTTTGCAGGTTGTGCAATAGGAGAATATTTCAGGGACACAGGCCGGCCTGCCCTGATCATTTATGATGACCTTTCAAAACAGGCAGTTTCATACCGCGAAGTTTCCTTGTTGTTGCGCCGCCCTCCCGGCCGTGAGGCTTATCCCGGCGATGTGTTCTACCTGCATTCCCGCTTGCTGGAACGAGCCTCCAGAATAATAGACAATGATGAAGTGGCTGCACAGATGAATGATCTTCCGGATACGATAAAAGCAGAAGTTAAGGGAGGAGGTTCACTGACAGCATTGCCGATTATTGAAACACAGGCAGGTGACGTGTCGGCTTACATACCTACAAATGTAATTTCGATCACCGACGGACAGATCTTTCTTGAAACCAATTTATTTAATGCAGGTGTGAGACCCGCCATCAATGTCGGTATCTCAGTATCCAGGGTGGGTGGCAATGCTCAAATCAAATCAATGAAAAAAATTGCAGGAACACTGAAACTCGATCAGGCACAATACCGTGAACTTGAGGCTTTTGCAAAATTTGGTTCTGATCTGGATGCTGCAACGCTCGCCGTACTTGATAAAGGTGCTAAAAATGTCGAAATATTGAAACAACCGCTGCATTCCCCTTTATCCGTGGAAAAACAAATTGCTATTATTTTTTGTGGCACCCGGGGTTTACTTTCTGATCTGCCAGTTGAAAAAGTCAAGGAATTTGAAAAAGAATTTCTGGATCTTATTGAGTTGAAGCATAAAGATATCCTCAAGGACCTGAAAGAAGGTAAACTAACCGAATTAATTGAAAAGCAGCTTACTGAAATTGCAGAGGAGATCATAGACAGAATGAAATAATATGAACATGATGTTTTACCATGCGTTGTAAATTATGGCAAACCTGAAAGAAATAAGGATCCGTCTTAACTCAGTCAGATCAATCCGGCAAATTACCAACGCCATGAAGATGGTTTCTGCTGCAAAATTAAGAAAGGCTCAGGATGGCATTACCCGGTTGCGCCCTTATTTCATTAAGTTAGATGAAATTATGCAACATGTCGGATCACAGCTGGATAACAGTTATAAAAGCATTTATGAGATCCCGAACGAATCCGGCAGGGTACTGCTGATCGTTCTTACTTCCAACAGGGGGCTCTGTGGTGCATTTAATGCCAATATCATAAAAAGGACCATTCAGTGTATAAAAAATAATTATTCTGAAGAATATAAGAATGGAAAGCTAGACATTATCAGCATCGGGAAAAAAAGTACTGATTATTTCAGATCGAAAAAATATCCGGTTATTGAAAACTATAATCACATATTTGACAATCTGAAGTTTGATCCGGTTTCCGAACTTGCTGAAAAGATCATCAACAGTTTTCTATCGGCCAAATACGGAGAAATCAAGATCATATATAACCAGTTCCGCAATGCAGCGGTTCAGGAAATAACAGAGGAACGTTTCCTTCCGGTCGTTTATGAAAAAGAACTGGCTGACCTGCCGGAAAGCAAATACGAAACATATACCGACTATATACTGGAACCATCCATAAAAGAGATCTATGACGTCATGATCCCGTATTTCCTGAAGCTTCAGATCTTCAGAACACTTCTGGAATCCTACGCCTCAGAGCACGGTGCACGTATGACGGCCATGCATAAGGCAACTGATAATGCAACTGATCTCATAAAGGAACTTGAATTAAGCTATAACAAAGCCCGTCAGGCTGCAATTACCAAAGAAATAACCGAGATTGTCAGCGGAGCCGATGCCCTGAGTGTACAGTGACCATCATGTTATCCTCCGGAACCAAAGTATCGGAAGCAAACAAAGAACGGTTTGTAACCCTTCTGCCATTTTTTGCTTTCTTTTTGGTGCTTTTTGCGCTTACAGCATTTAACCCCTTCTTTCTGGATAAGGATATCCTTTTCTCAAAAATCGCTTTCTGGTTACCGGAAAATGGATTTAGTCCCGTTTTACCTGATTCCCTGGATCCCGGGTATCCGTCAATGCTTGCATATGTGCTGGCCCTTGGATGGCAAATTACAGGCAAAAGTCTGTTCCTGTCGCATGTGATCATTCTGCCATTCACGATTGGTATCCTGTGGCAAATCCACGTATTTCTGTCAACCTGCGTTCCAAAAAATTCAATAGGGCTGGCGATGATCATCATTCTTGCTGACTCGACTTTTCTGGCCCAGACAACCGTCTTTTCGTCTGACATCGTCATGTTGTTTTTCCTGCTTCTCGGAATCAATTCAGTTATCAAGAACCGGAGGGGAATTCTGGCACTTGCAGCATTTGGACTGTTGTTTTCACATATGCGCGGCGTGCCGATGGTTATTATCCTTTTCATTTTCGATATCTATAAATTCCGTTCAAAAAGGACTTTTAAATCCATGATCAAGCTCACCGGGACCTATGTCCCTGCCGTACTGGTCTTTTTGTCCTGGATGATTTTCCATCACATAACAAAAGGCTGGACTGGATATCACGAGCATTCACCCTGGATCGGTTGTTTTGAAACCGTGAATTTTGAAGGCTTTCTGCGAAATATCCTGATCCTTGTCTGGCGAATGCTTGATTTCGGGAAAATTTTCCTGTGGATTGCAGGATTTTATCTTCTGGTAAATAAACAGCACAAGCATACACTTAATGATACTTCCTTCAGAGACCTGGCATTACTTCTATGCTTAACGATACTGGCAACCATCCCGACAATGCTCATTTTCAAAATATTAAACGGGCATCGATACCTGATGGCTGTGAATCTTTTTCTTTCGTTTACCGTTGCTTATCTGATACTTACAAAGCTGCAAAGCCAAAAGCTAAAATGGATATTTACACTGGTTATCACGGCAGGTCTGATCAGCGGAAATTTCTGGGTATACCCCGACAAAATTGCTAAAGGCTGGGATGCCAGTCTTGCTTATCTTCCCTACCACCAGCTGAGAAAACAGATGATCCGCCATATCGAAGAACATGATATTCCCTTTGAGTATATCGGTACAGAATCACCCAATACCATAACTTTTAAATATATAGATGCCAGCAATGATGAACGTTCATTTGGAAGGGCTGATCCCGAAAAGGATCGTTACATTTTTTATTCCAACATCTTTAACATGTTCACCAACGAAGAAATCGATATGCTCGCAAAAGAATGGATCATGGAAAAGGAATACCGTCGTATGCAGGTTTATGTCAGACTTTACAGGAATCCACAGTGGGACTGACAGGCAGTAATGGATTCAATGGCCGGTCATTTTCACCGTTTTAGCGGACAAAAATACCGACTCCTCTTTCTCAGAAATTATATTTAAACCTCAGAAAGCCCAAATGAATTGTGCGCCGCTTGTCAATGCCCTCATAATTTGAAAATTCGCCGCTGAAAACCTGCAGGACGAAAGAAAAGTCAAGATTATCAGACAATGAATATGTGACATTGGGACCGATAAAATATCCCCTGAGCTTTGGAAATATCATACCTGATAAAGTGCCGGTCAGTAACGGAGTGACCGGATATGAAACCTGACCGAATAAACTCCATTCCGTAATTGACAAGTCTTTGACTGACAATGATTTTTGATAATAATCGACAAAATCCTCCTGGTCAGATCCCTCCGGTTGCTGATTGTATAAACCCTCAAACTGGAGCATCAGTGAATTGTCAAAGATGTAATCAAGACCAATGGAAGCGAAAAACAATCCAGCAGTGTCTTTAAAATTTTCAATCGGACGAAAATAGTTCAATTCACCCCGGAAACCCATATTTCTGATTTGTCCCGACCATCCCGCACCAATTCCATAATCCTTTCCTGCCAACACACCCCCGAGTAACTGAAAGTCATATTGCCATTTATTCATTTTCAGCAGGAAAGCCGCAGTAATATTCTCATCATGATCCAGTTTAACCGCAACCTCAGCAGACGATGTGAAACCGGTAAAGTACTGTATTCTGACAGCGTCACTGCCGGGTCTTTCTTCATAATCAAAATCGAAAAATGAATAGGTGTTAAACCAGTCATTTGGATTCCAGACGAAAGTCTGTCCCCAGTTGATCCGCTGTCTTCCAACAGTGATCCACAGCTTGTTCAGCTGAAGCTGAAAAAACAGTCTGTCAATATTTGTATTCAAAATATATGAATTCTTTTCAAGCAGGTTAAATGAGAGGTCCATCCAGCCTGCCTCCTGACCGAGTGATCTGGCATATTCACCACTGAAATCCATTCTGACCATATCTCCGAATATCAATCTGTTTCTGGCGCCAACTGATATTAATAGTGGAGATACGGGATACAGTTTCAAATTCAGTCTGTTGTGAAACTGACTCTGATACAACCAGTAACCGTTCAGGGAATCTATGTCCAATATGGTTTGCATGTTTGACAAATAACCGTCTAACGACCACTTTTGATTAATTGTATTCTGGGCTGTCAGATTGGCCGGATAAACCTGAAAAACAAACAACATGATCAGGACCCTTAAAACTTTCATGGTGAAGGATTAATGTTTAATCGACTCAGCGGGATGCCTGAATACCCGTATTCAAAGAATTTTGCAGGGTCAGTGTAAAACATATCAACTTACAGGATTATGCGGAACTTTTAATTTGATTGAGGCTCCTGATTCCGGTCACTTATAATTTTACCGTCCTCAATGGTTATTACCCGGTGTGCTTTGTTTACTACCCTTTGATCATGAGTCGAGAAAATAAACGTGATCTTCTCTTCATGGTTTAGCCGTTCCATAATATCCAGCAGGTTCTTGGTGGAAACAGAGTCCAGATTGGCAGTGGGTTCATCAGCAAGAATAAAACGGGGTTTTGATGCCAGGGCACGTGCTACTGCTATTCGTTGTTGCTGTCCACCTGACAATTTTGAAGGTCTGCTGTTCATCCTTTCTGCCAGACCGACAGATTTCAGCAAATCTGAAGATCTTTTGCGTCTTTCAGTTTTGCCCTTACCCTGTAATTCCATAATGAACTCAACATTTTCCCTGGCAGAGAGCACCGGGATCAGATTATAAGCCTGAAACACGAAACCTATATTAAACAACCGGAAATCAATCATCTGAGAAGATCTCAGGTCGTTAATCTTCGTACCGTTTATTTGAATCTCACCCGTCGTCGGCTTGTCCAGTCCCCCCAGTAAATTGAGCAAAGTCGTTTTGCCTGATCCGGAAGGGCCCACAATAGCCGTGAATTCACCTTCCTCAATGGTAAGAGTGATTCCGTTGATGGCACTGACCTTAACCTCAGCATCATCATAAATCTTGGTAACTTTATGAATTTCTATTACGCTCATGATTTATTCTATTATATTCCATTACTATATGTCAATATGTAAAGCTTCTGCAGGTTTTAACTGAAGTGCCTTTATTGCCGGATATACAGATGCAACAATGCCGGCAATCAGAACCATAATTGCAACCCTGACGGCAATACCTGCATTCGTTGCAGGATAAACCATTGCCTCATAACCAAGTTTTTCAAATCCTTCGATCCACGGAGACAGATCGATGCCTCTCCGGTTAAAAATGAGCGTAACCAGATAAGCAATAATAATGCCGATAACACCTCCCTGAATGGAGAGAAATACCGTTTCAAGGACAATCATTGTGAAAACCCTGATTTTATTCATGCCGACGGCCATTAGCATGCCCAGTTCCTTAACACGCTCCAATACAGCCATCAGCATGGTATTTACGATGCCAAAGACGAGTGCGGCCAGAATGATCGCCATGAAAATGTACATACTAAAATTCATGGTTTCTTCAACAAGGCTCACATCAGGCATCAACTCCTTCCAGGTTTTGATGTCAAGTTCAGGATAGCTGCTTTGTATCAAATTACAAACGTCATCAAGCTTGTTGTTATCATGCAGTAAAATAGCAATTTCATGACCTGCTGATTCATTTAACCCGATCAGGTTGATCACATCTTCATGCTTAATAAAAATATTCGTTTCATCATAAACCGAATTTGCTGTCCTGTAAATACCTTCAACCCTGAAAAGTCCGGATGTTATTGTTCCGTCCATGTTTTGCAGCGTTAGCACAATTCTTGAACGCAGTTTTATGGAAAGCTTTTCTGCCAGTTTTTCTCCAATCACCACCGGAGTTTTCCCTTCATCTTCAAAATAGGATCCTTCCATGACTTTGCTGTATATGTTGGTGACATTTTTCTCCTTTTCCGGGTCAATCCCCATGATTTTTACACCGGAACCGGTTTCGGCCGATGTGGCCATTGCATTTACAATAAGGCGTTCGCTTACCGCACGGACTTCTTCAATTGCTCTGACATCATTTGCAATACCTGAGGCATTTGCCATATAAAATTTCTGGTCGGGATTTTCAAGGAAATTCTTTTCATGGATCTGAATATTGGACGCTTCTGTGATGATTGCAGTCTGTATTCTCTGGTCAACCATACCGGCATAGAACGCCCAGGAAAATACACCTGCAAATATACCAATGGCAACGGAAATAATAATTACAGCGCTTCGCAGTTTGTTGCGCCATACATTTCTCCAAGAGATTGCCCAGATCATAACATCAGTTTTTAAATGGTTTAATTTCTTATCGCTTTTAAAGCATTCATGTTGATAATTTGAAATATGGGGTATGCTGCAATGACCAGTGCGATGACAAATACCGTGATCATCTGGTTTACAAATACTTTGGGCATCATACTGAAATACATATTGGGTTCAATACCAAACATTTCATAGGCTTCTGCAAGCTCACCTGTAAGCGGGATGGGATTATGCACCATTACCAGTATTACCGGCAGACTGATGGCAAAACCAATAAGAACGCCAAGCAAACCGACTGAAATAGTTTCAAAAACAAGCATTTTTTGCATTCTGATTTTTTTCATGCCAATGGCAACCATTACACCCATTTCCTTTTTGCGTTCCGACATCATCATAATAATGGTCCCCAGTATCCCGAATCCCACCACCAAATAAAGGATACCCTTCATTACGATCGCCCCGGCACGGTCGCCCCGGATCATGTTCACCAGGTCCGGTTGCATTTCATCCCAGGACATAATTTCATATGATGCTCCCAACATACTGGCAAGTTTGTTTTTTACCCTTTCAACCTCCATATAATCATTCAGCATCAAAACCATGGAAGTAATATTATTATCCATGCCGTAAAATTCCCCCGCTTTTTCAAGAGTTATATAAGCTCCGAAACTGTTCATCTGGGGCGACGGAAAATCCAGGATGCCTTTAATGGGGACAAGAGCTGCAGCACTTGCTCCGTGGTAACCCTGACTGAGGAGGACCAGTGTATCCCCAGTGCTAACATTCAGGTTTTTTGCCAGATTGGTTGCCAGTAATATACCGTCATCTCCCTGTTTCAGATATTCGCCCCGATCAACCCAGTTTGACAGATTTGTCGTCCGGTCCTCACCCTCGGGATCAATCCCGATGAGTGCACATCCTTTGGTGATTTCACCGGATGAGATCAGTGTAAACGATTCGATCCTTGGAATATGAAGGGTAATCCCGTCAATCTGCCCGATGGTTTCGTATAATGAATCATCCGGAGCATAAGAATCATTTAATGACCGTGTATCCCAGTAGTCAGGATGCTGGATCTGAATGTATCCGGAATAAAACTTCACAACATTGTCAATCATTTTTGAATACGTCCCTTCCTGCATTGAGCTCATGATTGTTGACAACAGCACAGCCATGGCAACAGCTGCGGCTGTTATCAGTGTCCTTTTACGGTTCCGCCATAGATTGCGCCATGCCATACGCCATTCTCTCATGATATCTGTTTTTAGGTTTATCTGACTTTTTGCATGTTCTGCTGGGAAAAGAAGCTTTCCGAAAGTGAAATGTTAAACTTGACCTGATCCATTGTCACAATTGTTTTATTTCCCGGCTTATCAGCCGGTATCAGTTCGAACCTTGTGGGAATCAGTCTGCCGTCCATCGTTTTGATCTCATATGCCGTTTCGGTTTTTACCAGGTATTCATCCTCATCATAATATTCCGCTTTCAGTTGCAGGTAATCTGATTTTGAGATCCAGAGTATAACCTTGCCCCAAACGACCGGAGCATCTTCCTCCGGAATCAGTTCAATTACATAACAATCCCTGCCTGTTATGGTTTCTTCCGAGATAATGGTATGGGTATAGTCCACAACAATAGAAGACTGGTTAAGAAGATCATCGTTCGTAAAATCAGAGCCCATCCATCCCTGTGCAAGCATGGACGGCGGGAGCTTGATCATTCTGTTGATTGTCGGATTCCAGTTCCACATATCATTTCCCCTTTTCAGGAAAGATTGACCCTCTTCCTTGGGCGGACCGGTAATGAGTACCAGTGAGTATTCCGTTTCCATGTTCCAGGACTTGAATGCCACTGTACGGTTCCACGTTGGTCTTATGATTTCCATTGTCATTTCCGCATAACCGGTTTGCTCACCTCTGAGTTTGTCATCTGCTTTTTTCACAATTTCATATGCCGAAAGCTGTTGCCCGTTTGCTTGCAGTTGAATAAAGAAAAGCATGGCAGCAATACCGGATCCAATAATTTTATTTATTCCGTTCATGATATACCGGCTTTAAACCTGTTTATTATGATCTTTTTGACCTCATCCAGAGGATAGTCCTTTAAAAATAAAAAATGAAACATAATGCCATCCACCATAGCCGCAAAAAGTCTGGCTTCGGCTTCCGGATTTTTTGATCCGATCCTGGCAAAATATTGTGTCAGCAATTGCAAATAAAATTCATAGAACTCTTCAAACTTGGTTTTAATGATTTGTAATGCCTCAGGTTGCGATAAAACCGAGATGTACAACCTGAAAAATCTCTGATACCTGCTCAGTATGTTGAATAAACCATACACAAAATAATCAAATTCTTCACTTGTCAGGGTCCCGTCCTGATCCGGATCAAAACTTTCCAGGAACAGATCAATACCCTTTGTTATGATTGCATCAAGCAGTTCTTCCTTGCTTGCAAAATAGTTGTACATGAGTCCCTTGGATATTCCGGCCCGGTCAGCAATTTTGCTGACCGCAGTTTGATGATATCCATCCCGTGCAAATAATTCCAGGGCTGTTTCCATGATCTGGCTCTTTCGTTCCAGCCTCAACTTCTCGAACTCAGATTCTGTTCTCGGTGCCATTTATTTTACGTCTCTAATATTGACTGAATGACCGGTCATACCATTATTACTTGAATATCAAATTAATATTTCATTAGTAATTAATGACTGAACGGTTAGTCAAATATAAAACAAAAATATCATCATGTCAAGTTTTTTTTAATTTTTTTATCAGGTTTTCTGATTTTTTTTATTCACTGTAACTTTAACCCGTATCGTTCGTCATATATCTGATTGTACTTCTCATGACAATTGCTGAATACAATAAAAGCGTCGATGACTTTTCTGACGGGCTGTACCGCTTTGTTCTCAAAAACACGGGCAATGAGGATAAGGCCAAAGACATTATTCAGGATACCTATGAGAAGCTTTGGATGCGAATTTCTTTTGTCAATTACGAAAAAGTCAAATCCTATCTTTATACCACAGCTTATCATACGATGATCGACATATTGCGTAAAGAAAAAAGATTTTCCTCCCTGGATGATCACAACATTGATGCTTCCGAGTGTCAAATTCAATATACAGGTATTCAGGAAGTCCTGAATAAAGCAATCACACATTTACCGGCTGATCAGAAATCAGTCATTTTGTTACGTGATTATGAAGGATATTCATATGAAGAAATAGCCGAACTGACAGGGTTAAGTGAATCCCAGGTCAAAGTTTACATTTTCCGTGGAAGGATGTTCCTGAAAAATTACCTGGGAAGTATAGAAGCATTAATATAGAAAAAATGAAGATCAGCAAATACAATTACGAATACTATCTGAACCTTTTTCTTGAGAGGCAACTCGATCCTGTTAAAACGGCTGAGTTGATGTTATTTCTTTCAGAAAATCCTGACCTGGGTATACCGCATGACAATGCTGGCGATTTGCTGCTGCACCCGGACAGGCTAAATTTTCCCCTTAAGGATCTTCTGAAAAAGGATTTCGGGGATTTTGCCCGGATCGATGACAGTAATTTTGATGAGTTTTGCATTGCGGGTTCGGAGGGATTGCTGGACGATTATAATGAAGAACGATTAGACCGGTATATCAGTCAACATCCCGATAAAGAAAGTGAATTAACGATTTACAGGCAACTTAAATTAAAAGCCGATGCTCAAATACATTTTCCCGGCAAATCGGCCCTGAAGAAACCTGTATCCCTTTCCCCGCAATACAGGATCTTATTGCTGGCCGCATCAATAGCAGCATCAGTCATGCTGCTGCTGTTCATTTTTACGGGCAATCCCGAAAACACTTCATCCCGGGAAACATATGCCGCTCATAATGTAACGGCCGACACAATCATCATTTATGTGCCGGATCCGGCTGAATTGCATATCGAAATATCCGCCTCCGATACAAAATATGCTTTTGTCGAAACCGCTGTTCATCAAAAGTCTGACTTCAGTTCTGATACGATCCTTTCAGGTGAATCAGAAACAAAAGAGAGAGAAAAAGAAGAGGTCGACTTTCCGTTAATGGATCCTGTACATACCATCAATCTTGCATCACATGATTATTCCGGTGAAATGGCTTTGGCAATGAGTGATCCGGGCCATATAAATTATGGCCTTGCAGAGTCTCCTGATCAGCTCAGTGAGGATGCCGGATCTTCGGGTAACAAACTGATCGATTATATCAGGGGATTAAACGCATGGGAAACCGCCCTTATTGCTCTTGAGGGATTCAACCTCCTGACCGAATCCAGCCTTTCAATTGAAAAAGTCAGTGATGATCAGGGCAGGATTACACAAATAGTCATCGATACCGGAGAGCGCACACTCTTTACAACGGGGAAAAAACAGCCTGACCTGTAACTTCTTTTCATCTTAAACGTCCCATATTTAAAGAAAAAAAACTAATACTGTATAACTATGAAGCGGATACTATTTCTGTTGCTTTCGGCATTGTTCGTTCCGGGACTTTACGGACAGGAGCTTGAATCCCTGATTGCAATCATGCAAAATCAAAGGAAATTCCCTGACTTTGAAAACGCATCTGATGAATTTAATCATGGCCATGCTTCTGCAACATACGATTATCAATACAATACCGTACCGGAAGGGTGTGCCAGAACGGGATTGCAAACCGGAGGCCGGAAGCGTGATTCATTTGCGGATAAATTCAAGGGTCATTGGGCGGGTTTTGAATGGGGCCTGAATAATTTCCTGGATGAAGAGCAAACGGTATCAAGAGAAGGTGATGCCTGGTTTATGGACTTGAATACGGGCAGGTCCTGGGTCATTAATTTGAACTTTGCCCAGTACAGCCTGGGATTCGGTACCCGTTATGCGGGACTGGTGACCGGAATGGGTCTTGAATTCAACAATTATTTCTTTGATAACGATCTGACCATTGAGGAAGTTGCTGATGAAATTGAAGTTGTTGATCTGAGCGCACTGGATCTGGTGAAAAGCAAACTGACGACTACCTGGCTTCGTGTCCCGCTGATCTTTGAAGTTCAGTTTCCCGGATCATTCAGGCATAAGAGGGCATTTGTTTCAGCAGGGGTTGTGGGTGGACTAAAGCTGGGAGCACATACCAAAGTGGTTTACAAAGAGGGCGATGATAAGAAGAAAGACAAGAACTCGGATGATTTCAATATTAATCCTTTTCACTATGGTATAACTGCCAGGATCGGCTACGGGAACTCCAATATTTTCTTTGACTATTATTTCATTCCATTTTTTACCGATGATAAGGGTCCAAAGCTTAATCCTTTTTCTATCGGGCTCTCTTTGGCATTTTAATTTCTGATCCTGATCCATGTTCATATTCGATACCGGTGTGATCTTATGAAAATGGCACCGGTATCGCATGTTTTATGACACACCGGCAAAACCTTCAACTGGCCCACATCGCATAATTGCTTATCTTTGTGTTAAAACAATCCTGCCATGTCATCAGAAATTCTAACAGAAAGGGAGATCAGACTCTTTTCAAAACAGATAAAATTACCTTCAGTAGGCATTCCTGGCCAGGAGAAAATCAAAAAGTCCCGCATCCTCATAATCGGAGCAGGGGGTAAAGGATCTGCAGTTCTTCAGAACCTGGCTGTAACAGGAGTCGGTTTTATTGGTATTTCCGATAATTCTTTTGTGGGGGAAGAAAACATCTCCATACAAAGGTTATATGGAGATGCAGATCTTGGCAAGCAAAAGGCGATCATTTCAAGGCAGCGGATCAGGCAAATTGCGAACTCCGTAATGTATGAAGTACATAACATCTGCCTGTCTCCCGATAATATCTTTAAAATCATTGATTCATATGACATTATCGTTGATGCGACAGATAACTTTGATGTGCATTATCTTATAAATGATGCAGCAGTCAGTCTCAAGAAACCGGTTGTTTTCGGTTCAGTATTTCACATGTTTGGTATGGTATCAGTATTCAATTTCAACGATGGCCCTTCTTTCAGATGCCTCTTCCCGAAGAAACCGGATAAGGCAAAAAGCCCCGGCGACGAAGGAATCTTTGCTCCCGGTCTACTTTACAACATCACCGGGACGATCATGGCAAATGAAGTCCTTGCTATTATTCTGGGCCATCATGTAAATCTCAGCGGTCAATTGCTTACTTTTAAAATAACTGATTACAGTATAAAGATTGAACCTGTTGTCAGAAAACCTGAAAACTAAAACATAAAAGTTAACAGTTTAAAGTCGTTCAGATAAAAATGTCAATAACTTTTTGAATTTCCTTACGGAGCCATTCAGTTATTATGAGTATTTTGCTTCTTTATGATATCATAATTTAAGCATGCTTAACTCATTGCGATACAGATTGCTTGCTTGGTTATTGGCATTTGTTGTACTTACAGTTTTGTTAATTATCCCGGCCAATATCATTCATGCTAAAAAGGAAAAGAAAATCAACCAGGTGGCTTTTTCCATCAATACACTGTACATCAATTTTCTCAAAGATTTCAAGACAATTAATGATTTCCTGTTTGTTGAACCTGTCAATGCCAATTTCTTTCTTACCGGAGAAAGTCCATATCTGAATTCACACATCAGCATCAGCAACCTTATTGACGACGAGCTGTTAGAAATAAAAAGCACACAGCAGATCCGGCACTTTGAGATAGAAGGTGATCTTGGCATACTTTCAGAAAACCTCCAGCAGTATAATCATTTTTTTGACAGTCTTGTTTATCTGGTATATAAAAGAGGATATGAAGATTATGGCCTTGAGGGTGAATTGTATACTTACGGGACTTTACTCGAAAATGAATCCGGTATTGATCAGTCTAAAGTCATTGAGATCAGAAGAATTGAACAGGACTATCTGTTAAAGGATGAACCCGGCATCGTCGATGCCTTTTATAATCTTCTTCCGGACTTAAGGAACAGCGTTCTGGCAAATCAAAACCTGACTGCCCGGGAAATGTCTCAATCAATAGATTTAATTAACGGTTACCTTAGTGCATTCGACCGGATCGTCAAGCTGGATGCGCAGGCGGGCATCAGGAAAAACATTGCACTGAAAGCAGAACTCAATAAACTTGGCGGACAAATAGAAGTGCTGTTACAGGGAATCATCGAAAAATCCGGCATGGTACAAAAAGCTTTGATTTCCGCACTCAATATATACTATGCTTTATTTCTGGCTTTTATCATCTCACTGATCGTTTTTTTGAGTTATATCCTGTCAAAACGCCTGGTATACCAGCTTGAATCCTTAACCAGATATATATCCGGACTAAAAAAAGACCGGCTTGCAGATGTTCCTCCCTTCAAGCTGCGCAATCCAACTTATGAAATCGGTCAGATTTACAGGGAATTTCGAAATCTGATCAGCCAGTTGATCATTGGCGGGAAACAACGTGATAAAGCCCTGCAAAATGCTGAAAATTCACTGAAGCGCTATCAGGATCTTGCAGATATGCTGCCTCAAAGTATTTTTGAGACCGATTCATGGGGTAACTATACATACGTTAACAAAGCCTGGTATGATCATTTTGGATATGCTGAAGAAGACCTTCTTGAAGGTTTAAACCTGATTGAAACGCTGATTTCAGAGTCAAAAGACAATGACATCATGGGTATTAACAAAATAGAAAATCTGAATTTCATTGCCATCCGTAAGAACGGGACGCAGTTTCCGGCTTCTGTATATTCTGATAATATCATTATCAACGGAACGGTGGTTGGACGAAGGGGACTCATTGTTGATATTACAGACAAGATCCGGTATATTGATACATTAGAAAAAGAAACTACCAAAGCGAAAACTTCTGATGAACTCAAATCCTCTTTCCTTGCCAACATGTCACACGAAATCCGGACCCCTATCAATTCAATTATCGGTTTTTCAAATTTGCTTGCATTAGAGCAAATTCCGGACCTTCAGAAAAAAGATTTTGTGAATTATATCCGTTCGAGCAGTGAAATATTGATAAACCTGGTTGATGATATCCTAGATATAGCAAAGATTGAAGCAGGCGAACTGAAAATCAGCAAGAAAGAATGCGAATTAAGAACATTGGGGGAAGAGCTCCTGAAAACCTCTGAAGAAGCTAAAAAGAAATACAACAAGGGACAACTGAAGCTTATTTTCAAACCTGAAAAAAGCATGGATAAAATGTTGCTTAAAACGGATCCATTCAGGTTGCGGCAAATCTTTACAAATCTGATCAATAATGCAATCAAATTTACGGAAGAAGGGTATGTTGAGTTCGGATACAGGTTGAAAGATGAAAGAACTGTTGAGTTTTATGTAAAGGATACGGGAGTTGGATTGTCAAGAAATGAACTTGATCTGATATTTGAGCGTTTTAAGCGTTCCAGTCATTCCGAAAACAGGAATATTGCCGGCACCGGCCTTGGACTTGCAATTTCAAAAAATCTGGTACAGTTGCTGGGAGGTGAAATGTGGGTTGATTCCGAACCCGGTGAGGGTACTGTCTTCTTTTTTACGCTCCCTTATTTGAGGACTGCCCGGGTGGAAGACCGGAAAGTTGAAATATACCCGGCAGAAAAAAATTATGACTGGACCGGTAAAAGAATATTAATCACGGAAGATGATCCCAGTAGTTTTAATTTTCTGAAAGAATTGCTGCGAAAAACGAATGTTGAGATCCTGCATGCCGGTTCAGGCCTTGAAGCTGTTGAAATTTGCCGTTCTGAGGAGAAAATCGACCTCGTAGTCATGGATATCCGGTTGCCTGAAATGAATGGTATTGAAGCTACACAGCAAATTAAAAAGATCAAAGGAGATCTCCCTGTAATTGCCCATACAGCATTTGCAATGGCAGGTGATAAAGACAGAATTAAAGAATCGGGTTGCGATGATTATATTGCAAAGCCAACAGACATAAAGCAATTTATGTCTGTTGTGAATTACTATCTGAAACATGAAATCAGAACAATTTCAACGCAATCTGACATGTCTTCTGAAATGACAAAAACCCATAGTCATTTAAATTCACCTTACAGTGACAATTAAGGACCTTCCTTTCCGTTATAAAACCTGACTATCAGCGTACCAGATTAACTTTGCATATGAACCGGGGTTTTGGTATTTTGCTTTTGATACCTGAAGTTTGTTAATTAATATTACTGTTATCAAAAATGTTTTACACGAAGAAAATATATCGCATATTAATCAAGGTGTTGCTGACTGCCGTGATTCTGTTTATCCTCACTTCTGCAGTAATTTCATTTTTTTATGAGAAAGCGGTCATTCGCTATCTGAAATCATACCTGGATGAGCATTTGCGAACCCAGATCACTGTTGATGACATTCATTTCAGGTTACTGAAAGGTTTTCCTAATGCCTCTATTGAGCTGAGAAACATTGTTGTTCTTTCGGGAGAAAATTTCTCTGCTTCCGATTTTACAGCTATTGATGCTGATACATTGCTGGAAGCCAAAAGGCTTACCTTCCAGTTTGACTTTATTAAACTCCTCCGGAGTAACTATGAGCTGAAGCAGATCAATATTGCCAGGGGACATGTCAACATCCTTTTCGACAAGAACAACCGGAATAATCTGTCGGTCTGGAAAAAAAACTCGAAAAATTCCGCACAGGATGATTACAACTTTGATCTGAGCAGCATCCATTTAAATGATGTGGATGTAAATATAATAACCGCTTCCGGCAAATTCTCATTTTTAAGTAACAGTAACAGGCTGGTCTTAAAAGGTTCTTTCGGTGCCAGTATGGCATCCATTGAAGCCAAAGGCAATCTTAAAGTCAACAGCATCTCGTCAGGAAACCGAACATTGATCAGGAATGCCAATATGCAACTTCAAACCAAATCGCATTATAGCAACGGACAAATCAAACTGGAAGAAAGCCGGCTTCTGCTGAACAACCTCCCTTTGTCTTTTTCCGGCACAGTGATTCCAGAGAGGGAAAACTGTCAGGTAAATATGCTTATTGCTGTTTCCGGTTTTAAAATTGAGGACCTGATGTCCCTCTTCTCCGACGATATAACAGGTATTCCGGATCAGTTCAATATTGATGGCAATGGTAGTTTAATGATTTCCCTCTCTGGTAATCCCTTACTGCATGGACGGCTTGCAACCAATATAACTTTCGAATTTACCAAGTGTACTGTCACAAGCGAACGTAAAAAGTCTGCAATCAGTGACATCAATATGAAAGGTATTGCTTCGGGCAATTTAATCGATCGTTTTTTCATTCAAATTGATCGTTTTGATGCTTCCATCGGAACCGGACAAATAAGCGCTACCGTGTATACCAGTGCACAAAATCAAAAATCAGCAAGCTTGCATGTTAATTCAACCATCAAATTAAATAATTTATTTCATTTAATTGATAATGATTCTCTTAAATATTTAAATGGTACTGTCATTTCGGATTTCAATGCTGAATGGCCAATTGGTGTCAAACGGTCCGGTACTGCACATCAATACTTATCATACCTGAAAAAAGGTGAATTTATTGCTGAAAATGTAGAGATTATAAGCGGAAGAGGACTTAATCTGCAACATGTGGGAGGCAGGATCAGTATTGATAAAATATTTACACTCGACAGCCTTTCAATGACCATCCATGAGAATGAGTATCTTGTAAACGGTACCATTGATAATTTATATAACCATCTTGCGCACAAGGACACTCTCTATTCCAACCTAAAAATTTCTTCAAAGGCTTTAAATTTAAGCAGGTATTTCGAAAAATCTTCCGTAGCAACTGATACCCGTGAGAAACCTTTGTTTATGTTTCCTTCCCCCATGCATCTGGATGCTGCGATCAATACCGGAGAACTGATTATCAGTAAATTTATTGCCAGT
>JAFGRC010000026.1 GCA_016935355.1 Bacteroidales bacterium | reverse complement strand
GAGAAAGATCAGAAGCGTGCCCGTCTCCATTGTCTGTCCAGAAAAACAGGTAGGCCGCGGCGTGTTGTGGGGATGCGGTAACTGAAGTTAAGGGAACTGATCCAGTAAATGTCTGCCATTTTTGAAAAAGGTGATTTAAAACCGTCCAGAAAGTCTGTCAGCGTCTGACGGTAACCTGCTTCGTAACTGATGATCCAGTCATCGCTGATGATGTATTTTATTCCGAGGCCTAGGGGAAATGTTGCAGTAACACCCATATCATACTTGTACTCGTCGCCAGGTCTGGATTCTGTCAGTTCGAGATCGGACCTGTAAAGGGTGGCCCCAACTCCGGTAAATACGTACAGGGCAAATGAAGAGTAATTATTGATCATACCCCTCCGGTTGAAAATCGCGGCTGAACTCAGCAGGCGATTTTCCGGCAGCAAATAATATTCAAGGTTCCCTGAAAATTCAAAAAGCTGCGTTATTGAGGTAAATCCACGGTTTTCATTGCGTGAACCGGTGAAATCTTCCGTTTTGCTGTAACCGTAAATAAATGAAGTTTTTATAGTAAATTTTGGATCAATCCGGTACCTGAATCCCAGATAAAAAGAGGGACGCGTACTTCGAAAAGTAATATCCTTGATAAACAAAAGGTTTGTCGCATTGGGCGCACCTCCAAGGTCGCTGTATACATTCGTTGTGCCGATCCCAAAAAGCGCTTCAATTCTTTTGAGTTTCCACTGCTGAGGAAAACTCTTACAGGATAAAGTAATAAACAAAGCTATTGTCAGGTACCACTTTAACATAAAATCCTATGAGGTGTTAACAAAGATAATAATTTTAAAATACGGATTGTTATTATTTAACGTCCGGTTACCCTTAAATATTCCAGAAAGGAGTTATTATCTGCACAAATTATGTTAAAACGCTCAAAGATTGTGTTGTTTATTCCGTTACAATGTCATTATCGACCAGAATACGTCCGCAATATTCGCACACGATGATCTTCTTTCTGGATCGAATGTCGAGCTGACGTTGGGGGGGAATCTGATTAAAACAACCTCCACAGGCATCACGCTGAACGGTAACAACAGCAAGACCATTTCTTGCGTTCTTCCGGATCTTCTTGTAGGCTGCGAGCAAACGTTCTTCAATAATCTGTTCATATTCCTGACGTTTCTTAAGAAGCTGCTCTTCTTCTTTCTGGGTGTCAGCTGTAATTTCTTCCAGTTCGGATTTTTTTTCCTTAAGATCATTCATCCTTTCTTCCAGTTGTTTTTTGGATTCTTCAATTAACGCGTTTTTTTCAGTTGATTGAGCGGTGAATTCCCTGATCCGTTTTTCACTCAGTTCGATTTCAAGTGTCTGGTACTCTATTTCTTTCGAAAGGGAGTCAAATTCCCGGTTGTTTCTAACATTGTTCTGTTGCTCTTCATATTTCTTGATCAGATTCCTGGAATTGGTGATGTCATTTTTTTTGCCTGCTATGGCGGATTCAATGCTTTTTATTTCTTCCTGAAATTTTTCAACCCGGGTCTCCAGTCCGGCGATATCATCTTCCAGGTCTTGAACCTCCAGGGGCAGTTCACCCCGCAATGTCCTGATCTTGTCTATTTCCGAATTTATGATCTGCAGTTTATATAAAGCTCTGAGTTTCTCTTCAATGGTGAGCTCAACCACATCAGCCGCCTGCTTTTTTACTTCTGTCATACCTTAAAAATAATAGTTAATGGGATTGGTAATTACTTTTGAAAAATGGATTGCAAAATTATGGAATTTTTTTGTAAGTATTTTATAAAATAATTCAATTGTGTATTGTTCGCTTTCATAATGACCGATATCAGCAAGAACTATTTTATCAGAGGCTTTGAAAAAATCATGGTATTTCAGATCTGATGTGATGAAGATATCAGCTCCGGCTCCGATGGCTTCGGGTATCAGAAAAGCACCCGAGCCGCCGCACAGTGCAACTTTTTTTATGGGTCTGTTCAGCAGCGCACTGTGTCGGATTACTTTGGAGTTAAAAGAGTCCCTGATAAGCCGGAGGAATTCTTTTTCATCCGCCGGACTTTCCAGTTCACCTGTCATTCCCGACCCTGCAAGTGGATATTCATTCTCCAGCGAATAAATGTCGTATGCTACTTCCTCATAAGGATGAACCTCAAGTATGGCTTTGATGATCCCTGACTGAAGCGTGGCAGGGAACACGGTTTCAATACGGATTTCTTTTTCATGATGTATTTTACCTTTTTCACCCACATATGGATCGGAATTTTCTGAGCCGCGAAAGGTTCCGAATCCCTCTGAATTATAGCTGCATTGATCGTAGGAACCAATTTTACCGGCTCCTGCATCAAACAGTGCTTGCCTTACAGGATCCGCATGTGAGACCGGCACAAAAACCACAAGCTTTTTAAGGCCATGAGACAGGGGTGAAAGAATTCGGATACGGTTCAGATTCAACTTCAGGCAAAGCATGCTGTTCACACCGCCGATAATGTTGTCAATATTGGTATGGGCACTGTACAGGGCGATATTGTTCCGGATGGCCTTTGAAACTACTCTTGCAGCAGGATTATTTTCATTGAGGTTTCGGAGCGGATCGAAAATAACAGGATGGTGCGAAACGATCACATCAGCGCCCAGGTTAACAGCTTCGTCTATGGTGTCGGAAAGGATGTCAATGCAAAGCAGTGCGCCATGAATCTCCATCCGGTCATCACCGACAAGCAGACCGGAATTGTCGTAGCTTTCCTGGTATCCGGGAGGGGCATACGCTTCAAGTGCTGCAACCAGTTCAGACAGTTTCATAGATTTGAAAGGCTACATGTTACAATAGTTTTTCGTATTAAAGATCTTCCCATGTAAAACATTACATGGACTCTTTAAGCTCCAGAAGCATTTTTTTGATCTCGGTCAGCGAATGTATTACTTCGTAGTTATGATATGTGTCGTCTTTATTTTCCTTCAGCTTTTTCTTTGCTCCGTTCAGGGTCATTCCCCTTTCTTTGACAAGATGAAAGATCACCTTGATGTTTTCAATATCCTGAATTGTAAAAAAGCGGTTACCCTTCTTGTTCTTTTTTGGCTTGATAATATCGAATTCCTTCTCCCAAAAGCGAATGAGTGAGGTATTCACGTTAAACATTTTTGCTACCTCACCAATGGAATAATACAGCTTTTCAACTTTTTTTTCCTTGTATGGCATTGTGTGTGCAAAAATTGATTTTCAAAAAGAAATGATTCCGATACAAAATTAATCAAATGACTGACCCGGTCGCATCGAAAGTTCGATCATGCGATCGTATTCTTCAGCAGTCAGATCGTTAAAGAAGTAATTGATGGGGTTTACCTTTTTATTGTTTCTGATGACCTCATAGTGCAGGTGCGGAGCAGTGGAAAGGCCTGTGTTGCCGACAAATCCGATTACATCACCGCGCTTGACCTTCTGTCCTGTTCTGACATTAAATCCGTTCATGTGGGCATAAATTGTCTGATAGCCGTATCCGTGATTTAAGGTGATGCAGTTTCCATATCCCCTGTTGGAAGATTCTACAATTTCAACTGTTGCGTCACCTGTTGCGTAAATTTCCGTTCCGGTTGGTGCTGTAAAATCAATGCCGTAATGAAACTTTACAATTTTGTATATGGGGTGAATTCTGTTACCCCAACCGGAAGCAGTCCTGGTAAGATCTTTATTCGAAATGGGTTGTATGGCAGGTATGGCAGCAATCATCTTTTCCTTACTCAATGCCATCTCAACAAGATCATCATATGAATCAGACTGGATCGAAGTTTTGCGCAGCAGGATATCGAGCCGCTTTGCTGTTTCAATGACAATTTCTGAGTTTTCAAGCGATTCAAGTTCCCTGTACAGATTGGAACCCCCGAATCCGGCTTCCCTTACGGAATAATTAAGCGGATCAGCTTCAAAAATAGTCCTGTAAATATTATCGTCACGTTCCTGCATTTCACCGAGAACGGTTTCAAGATTATCCAGATGCTTGTTAAAGAATTCCAGAGTCAGGTTCATTTCACTGATCTGTCTTTTCAATCCTTTTTCTTTTGGTGAGTCAATCACGAATGAGAACAGAACATAACCCGTTCCCATAATGATCAGAAAAACACAAATATAGGTCAGGGTATGCAACAATTTTTGTTTCAGGGTTTTTTCAATCCTGGTATATTCCAGTGATTCAGGATTAAACTTGTAATTTGATCTTGCCATTTGTGAAAATTTGTAAATTAGTAGTAACCATTATTCGCCCGGGCAATTATTTCTTCATATTCATCCGGACTGAGGTTGTGTTCAAAAAAGGATATCGGATTGATCGCCTTGTTTTCATAGCGTACTTCATAATGCAGATGAGGACCTGTCGATCTGCCAGAGCTTCCCAGTGTGCCTATAAGCTGTCCGCGTTTGACTTGATCTCCTGTTTTCACCAGTATTTCCAGTAAATGGGCATAACGTGTACTGTAACCAAATGAGTGATCGATAATGATCTCATTTCCATAACCTGTACGAGAATTTTGCGATAAAGTTACAATGCCATCGGCAGTAGCGTAAACGTTCACTCCCAGCGGAGCAACAAAATCGATACCTGTATGGATCTGTTCGTTTGCATGATTAAAAGGATCTGTACGTGTTCCGAAGTAGGAGCTGATATAAAGCACATCCCTCTTGGAAACGGGCTGCATGGCTGGCAGTCTTTTCAACCTGTCCGAAAGCTCCACGGCTTTGGTGTAAACAGTGGTAAATGAGTTGCGTTGAATTTGCAACTGCACATCCAGCTTGTCAATTTGCCTTTCAAGCTGGTAACTGATATCGGATTGCAACGTATTGATGCCGTCCCGTGATGAACCACCGGTACCTCCATACCTTATCGTAAGGGGCAGTGTGTCGAGTTGCAGTATGATGCGGTACAGATTATCATCATTAAAATAGGTCGATTCCAGAATGGATTCGTAATTTTTTGTCTGATCCAACAGCTGCTGAAATTCATTTGTAAGCATGGTAACCTTCTTTTCGAGGAATCCTGTTTCAGGAGAATACAGAAAATAATTGAGCAGGTAACCTGTGAAAGCAACAAAAATAACAGAAACAAAAGTAATGATCAAGATGCGCCGGGCACGATAACTTCTATCGTGCCCGATTTCGTCAAATGTGAGCGTAACCGGATTGTAACAATATTTTTTCTTCCTAAGAATCAAGCAAATGCAACTAATTAATTATTAATCGAGTACGCGAGCAACAAATCTAAATGAAAAAAACTAATTTTACAAATCATTTCTATTAAGAAATGTTAGATTTCTAACAGCAAATTAATCATTTTTTCAATTACGTTCACATGAATTCTGCAACAGTTCGTCAAAAATTCCTTGATTTCTTTCGTTCCCGTTCGCATGAGATCGTTCCGTCGGCTCCCATGGTCATGAAGGATGATCCGACACTGATGTTCACAAATGCAGGAATGAACCAGTTTAAGGAAATTTTCCTGGACAACGCGCCTGTTCAATATGCAAGAATTGCAAATACGCAGAAATGTCTGCGAGTATCCGGAAAACACAATGACCTTGAAGAGGTCGGGCATGACGGATACCACCATACCATGTTCGAAATGCTTGGAAACTGGTCGTTCGGAGATTATTTCAAGAAAGAAGCGATCGCGTGGGCATGGGATTTTCTGGTGGAAGAGATGAACATTCCCGGTGAAAGACTATACGCAACCGTGTTTGAAGGCAATATTGAGGACGGCCTGGAAATGGACCGGGATTCATACTCGATTTGGGAACGGTATCTGCCAAAGGACCATATTCTTAAAGGTTCAAAAAAGGACAATTTCTGGGAAATGGGCGATACCGGACCATGCGGACCATGTTCAGAGATCCATGTGGATCTCAGACCGGATGATGAAAGAAAAAGAAAAGAAGGCAGGGAACTGGTCAATGCAGGCAATCCCCGTGTTATTGAAATATGGAACCTTGTTTTTATTCAGTATAACCGCCGGACAGACGGCGGGCTTGTTTTGCTCTCAAAGAAGCATATTGATACAGGTATGGGATTTGAAAGGCTGTGCATGGTGGTGCAGCATAAAAACTCCAATTATGACACAGATCTGTTTCAGCCCATAATCAAAGAAATTACAGCAATTACCGGTGTCGGTTACGGATTGTCAGAAAAGAGTGATATAGCCATGCGCGTGATTGCCGATCACATCCGGGCTATTTCATTCGCCATTGCAGACGGACTGCTCCCCTCAAATGCAAAAGCAGGTTACGTCATCAGGCGAATATTGCGCAGGGCAGTAAGATACAGCTTTAATTTTCTCGGGCAAGAAAGTCCTATATTGTATAAACTTGTTGATGCATTCATATCTACTCTGGGGAAATCATTTCCTGAACTCGGTGCACAGAGGCAGTTAATTGAAAGGGTGGTTTATGAAGAGGAACTTTCGTTTCTCCGGACACTTGAAAGTGGTGTCCGGTTGCTGGATCAGATCATTGCCGATTCAGAAAAAAAACAGGGAAAGGTCATAAGCGGTAAAGCGGCTTTTGAACTTTATGATACCTATGGATTTCCGCTGGATCTGACAGAATTGATGCTGAAGGAACAGGGTTTGGAAATCAATCTTCCGGAATTTCACCATGAAATGGAAAAGCAACGGTCGAGATCAAAATCAGCCTCCTCCTTTGAATCCGGGGATTGGATGATGGTGAGCCGGGAAAAGGGAATTGATGATTTTGTCGGTTATGACCAAACCGGCACACATGTGAAAATAAACCGGTACCGCAAAGTAATTACAAGAAAAAAGCAGCTTTATCACCTCGTATTTAACGTTACACCATTTTATGCCGAAAGTGGAGGGCAGGTAGGAGATACAGGATATATCGATGATGGCAGGGAAAAGATCAGGATACTGGATACGTTCAGGGAACACGGACTGATCATTCATGTGGCTGAAAAGCTGCCCGGAGATCCATCAGTTACCTTTACAGCCCGTGTGGATGATGAATTGCGGTCAGATACTGCTAAGAATCATACGGCAACACATTTGCTGCATTATGCATTGCGGAAAGAACTGGGTCAACATGTGGAGCAAAAAGGTTCTCTGGTAAATCCCGAATATCTCAGATTTGATTTCTCACACTTTCAAAAACTTACTGATGAAGAGGTCAGACGCGTGGAAATACGGGTAAACAATATGATCAGGGCCGGAATTGAACGCAATGAAATGCGGTCCATTCCGGTTGATGAAGCCCGGAAGATGGGAGCCATGGCGTTATTTGGTGAAAAATACGGAGATAAAGTCAGGGTTATTCAGTTTGGCGATTCGGTTGAATTGTGTGGCGGGATTCATGTCGAATCGACATCACAGATCGGTCTGTTTAAAATAATTTCCGAAGGTTCAGTTGCAGCCGGTATACGAAGAATAGAAGCTGTTACCGGCAGGAAGGCTGAAGAATTTTACAGGGAACTGGAATTCAAGATCAGACAGATAGAAGTCCTGCTGAACAAACCCCAGGATGTTGTAAGGGCAGTTTCGAATCTCATGGATGAAAAAGCATCATTGGAAAAACAAATAGAGAATTTCACAAAATTACAGGTTGATAACTTTAAAAAACAATTGATTCAAAACCTGAAGAAATACAATAAGGTCAGCATCATAACAGGTAATCTCAAAAATTCAGTTGCTGATACCGGTATCATTCGCGATATTGCTTATCAGCTGAGAAATGAAGTTGACAGCCTGTTTCTGGTGATCGGTGCCCTCATTGACAGTAAACCCCATCTCGCAGTTATGATTTCCGATGACCTTGTAAAAGACAGGGACCTAGATGCCGGTAAAATCATCAGGATTGCCGCCAGGGAATTCAGTGGGGGAGGAGGAGGCCAGCCCTTTTTTGCCACGGCTGGAGGCAAGGATCCTGATAAAATAGACGGGGCCATAAGCAAGGCAGTTGAATTTGTTTATGAAGCACTGAATAATAAATAAAGGTTAAACGGTATGCGGATAAACAGCGAATCATTAAACTGCAAACTGTGAACAGCAAGCCATAAGCGGAAGAACAGCAATCAGCAGGTTTTGAACGTTAAACAGTGATTGGTGAAAGGAAAATTGCCGAAAGTTTAATGATTGCCGAAGATTTCGATACCGGATGATTTTAAAAGATTTCTCATAATCTTGGAGTCAATGGCCATACCCATGCCATTGAAGGATGCTCTGTAGACCTCACCGGACAATTGTTTGATTTGTCTTTCCCAGGCAATTAATACCTGTATGGGATCAACTCCTGAAACATCAAACTTCCCGAGAGCCTGCTCAAGCATTTTGATATTGTTTTTACTGATATCGAGCATTTTTTCATAGGACTTATATTTCCGGTCCAGGTGATAACCCAAAATGCCCAGTACTTCACCCTTACTCAGATCAATTAAAGGACTGCCGGAATTTCCCCAGATCATCGATCCGTCAAACTGTAAATAACGTTTATGATCACGGTATATAAAAGTGGATATGATACCTGATTTTATGGTAAGATTCGGTGAGTCATACTGAAATCCGATCGCCGCAACGGGATTTCCGATGGTCAGATGACGGTTTTTCGACAACTCAAGCGGTGGTATGCTATCGAAGGTCAGATCGGTGATCGAGATAACTGCAAATCCTGTTATCTCTTCATCGTATGTTGTGATGATACGCTCTGTAAAATCGTGCATGGAAAGACGTTCAAATGCCGATGTGGTATAGCCGTCTTCCCTGACAAATTTTATTTCTACAAATTCAGCCTTTTGAAGTTTATTCACAAGATCGTTTGTGAAGATGTAACAACCGGACTTAAATCCGGTCAGGGTTATGATTTCAATGTCATTTCCGTTAAAAAACCTGATGGAGCAAACTGACTGGAAACAATTTACCCATACTTTTGCGTAAGGTTTCACCATGTTTGAAAAGCGGGGTTGAATTAAAGTACAAAAAAAGCAAAAATTTGTATTAAATAAAATCTGTTTGTCAATTTATTTCTATGACAATTTTAGAATCTGCATCATTTTATGCAATAAAAAAACCAGGGACTTTTAGTGGTCCCTGGTTTTAAACCCTAAAGATTAAACCTAAAATTTACGAAAACCCTGAGAAATTTATTAACCCTAACTAACTAATAAAACCCTCTGATTCTATAACGAAAATTGTGCCAAAATTGTTGCAAAAACTTATTTTTTTATATTTTTTAACATTTGCATGTACCACAAATATGGTACATCAGTTATTTCATGAAAGCAAATTACAATTTCATTACATAAAAGAAAACAGGATATTAAAGTATTTATTAACATTTTAAAAATAATCAGAATCCGTTCTTGTTTAAGAGTCGGATGTTAAAAACCAGGGCCATGTGTTTTTCAGCAACCGGGCCCGGCCATTAAAAATAAGTTTAAACGTATAAAATAATCGTATTTTTACCGGAGATATGTTACCTTTATAAAGAATACATGTATCTGGACCTGGATCATAGGATTTTTCAGCTGATCTCTGAGATCGTTACAGAGCAAAAGGTATCCTGTTATGTGATTGGTGGTTATGTGCGTGACATCCTGCTCCGGAGACCTTCAAAAGATATCGATATCGTTGTGGTCGGGAGCGGCATTCAACTGGCAAGATCTGTCGCAAAGCATGCTGGCAAAAAGGGAGCGGTAACCGTATTTCGCAATTTCGGTACAGCCATGTTGCGTTATGATGATCTGGAAATTGAATTTGTAGGTGCCCGCAAAGAATCATACAGCCACGATTCACGAAAGCCGGCCGTTGAAAACGCTACGTTGCAGGATGATCTGAACAGGAGGGACTTTACCATTAATGCTCTTGCTGTTTCCCTGAACAGGGACAATTTTGGAGCGGTTCTGGATCCTTTTCAGGGTCTTTCTGACCTGAATCAAAAGATCATACGAACACCGCTTGATCCGGACATAACCTATTCGGATGATCCGCTTCGAATGATGCGTGCCATAAGATTTGCAGCACAACTTGACTTTTCGATTGAAAAAAAATCACTTCAGGCAATAACGAAAAACCGGCAGCGGATTGAGATCGTTTCCAGGGAGCGGATCACGGATGAACTGAATAAAATCATATTGACGCACAGACCTTCAAAGGGTTTTATGTATCTTGACAAAACAGGTTTGCTGCCGCTGGTCCTTCCTGAACTGAGCAGGCTTAAAGGGATTGATATAAAAGATAGTGTCCGGCACAAGGACAATTTCTGGCATACCCTTCAGGTCCTGGACAATATATCCGGAAAATCAGATAACATTTGGCTGAGATGGGCGGCAATTTTGCACGATATTGCCAAACCTGTCACCAAAAAATATGTCCGGGGTCACGGATGGACATTTCATTCGCACGAGTATGCCGGATCCAGAATGGTTCCGGAAATATTCAGACGGATGCATCTTCCGCTGGGAAAATCCATGAAGTATGTACAAAAACTGGTCAGGTTGCACTTAAGGCCTATTGCGCTTGTTGAAGAAGAGGTTACGGATTCTGCTGTCCGCCGGTTACTTTTTGAAGCCGGTGATGATGTTGATGATCTGATGATGCTTTGTGAAGCAGACATTACCTCAAAGAATGATGCCAAAGTCAAACAATATCTTGCGAATTTCCTCAATGTCAGGAAAAAATTAAAGGAGATTGAGGAGAAAGATGCCGTCCGGAATTTCCAGCCACCCGTAAGCGGTGAAGTCATTATGCGGACTTTTAACCTCAAACCCTGCAGGGAAGTCGGTATCATTAAAAATGCCATTAAGGAAGCAATCCTGGAAGGGACCATAGGCAACAATTACAATGAGGCATATGACTTTATGATCAAAATAGCTGCGGAACTGGGATTGAAGGCCTTGCACGTTGAACGTTGAATATTGAACCTTGAACCTTGAACATGGAACGTTGAACGTTGAATGCTGAACGTCTAACCTTGAACATTGAACGCTAAACGGTTCAGTCAAATAATCCGAGTATTTCTTCCTTGTCAGCTGATGCAAGCGGATTGTTACTGTCAGTGAATTTTTGTGCAAGAGATGACTTTCTGTCCTGCAACATCAGGATTTTTTCCTCAATGGTGTCTTTTGCTATAAATCTGTAAACGAATACTTTATTCTTTTGTCCCATCCGGTGTGAACGGCTTATGGCCTGCTCCTCGACGGCCGGGTTCCACCATGGATCGAGGATGAACACATAATCGGCAGATGTCAGATTGAGTCCGTAACCCCCGGCCTTTATGGAAATAAAAAAAAGGAATATGTCCCCGCTTTCCTGGAACTCATGAATGATCTGTTCCCGTTTCTTTTGCGGTACATCACCCGTCAGGCAGGAATACGGGATATTGCTTTGCCTGCAATATGCCGTAAAAAGTTCCAGGTGCTTTACAAAGGATGAAAAGACCAATACTTTATGCTTTTCTGCCAGAAGGTTATGAATGTTATCACGGATGGCATTGTATTTACCAGAATCTTCAGCATAATCAGGTTCAATAAGTACCGGATGATTGGCTGCCTGCCGGAGCCTGGTAAGCGATTGCAAAATGATGAAGGATGATTGCCGCATACCTGTTTTCAGAATGTTATCCAGAACGAGATTCCTGACTTTTGACTTCTCCGTTTCATAAAAACCATATTGCGCTTCAGTCATGTCGCAATAAATTTGTTGCCGGCTGAGTCCGGGCAGTTCCCTGGCCACCTCGGATTTGGTACGGCGCATGACAAAAGGGCTGATCAGGGTTTGCAGTATTCTGGTCTGGTGTTTATTATGGTTTTTTTCAATGGGCATGACAAACTCCCCTTTGAAAAACCTGAAATTGCCAAGAAGTCCGGGATTCAAAAAATTCATCTGCGACCACAGATCGGTCAGAGAATTTTCAACTGGTGTGCCGGTCAGTATCAGCCGGTGTATGGAATTTATCGCAGTTATTGCTTTATAGGTTTTTGAGTGCCGGTTTTTGATCACCTGACTTTCATCCAGGATGATATACAGGAAATCGTAGCTTTTTATGATTTCAAAGTCATTTCTGATGTATCCGTATGAAGTGATGATCAGGTCATATGCATTGTAATAATGTCCGAAAGGTTTTCTGTTTTGTCCTCCATAATATCCTGCAAGAATGGAAGGTGCAAATTTCATGATTTCATTGATCCAGTTGTGTATCAGGGTTGACGGGACCACAACCAGTGATGGCACAGCCTTTCCCTGCGCTCTTTGTTCCTGATCGAATATGGTCAGTTGCCGTTCGAAAACCGAATTTACCGGTCCGTTGTATCTTGTTTTCTCCTCAGTTATGGATCGCTGCAACAGCGTGAGGGTTTGTATTGTTTTTCCCAGTCCCATATCATCGGCAAGGCATCCGCCAAACTGCAAACGGTTCAGTTTCCACAGCCAGCTGTAGCCTGTTTTTTGATAGTCTCTCAGTGTGCAACGGATCTCTGCAGGTACGGGTTGCTCCTCAAAATGATCAGCATCAAGCAATTGCCGGACTTTATCCGAATAGGAGCTTTCAAATCCTTTCAGGGTTTTATCCAGCAGCGGGAAGTGTTGTTTTTCCAGTATCAACTGATTATTTTCCTCTCTGGCAAACGACATGAAGTCCTTAAAACGTGCAAACCATGCTTCAGGCAGTACCAGAATTCTTCCGTCGGGCAGACCGTATTCACGGCGGCCGTCAAGCAGGTGTTGCCTGAATTTGATAAAGGGCAACTCGATGTCATCAAGCTTTACGGTTGCATTAATGTCAAACCAGTCGTGTTCGGTTTCCCTGACTTTCAGTTTAAGGTTCACCTGTTTCAGATAATACCTGTTTACAGAAAATCTTTGTACCACCTCAATTCCCAGATCCGCCAGGGCTTTGCTGTTGAAGTTCAGCCAACTCACAAGGTCATATACCAGGATTACGTTATCAATCCTGCTTAAGTTCAAAGGAGTAAAGCAGGACAAATCCATATTTGCCAGACCCATTTTCAGAAGAGAAGAAATGATCCTGTTTTCGAAAGCTACATTCCGGTTCAGACGCCTGAATTCAATGGCATGATCATGCTCAGAGATTCTTACCTGCAATTCTGATTTCCGGTTTGCGTCGTACAGGATGTTGTCGTCATATCTAAAACGCAGAATAAATCCCGGTTTGTTCTTCAGGTTGTTTTCGAGTGAAAGGACTGCCGTTGGTTCAGGGTGCTGATCGACAATGCGGAACCCTTCCGCATGCACCTGGTATTTCTGTATGATTTGTTTTGCAAAGGTTTCCAGAAATTTCTTTTCGGTTTCTTTCCTGACAAAGACCGATTGATTCTTAAAGAAGGGCAACAGCTTTTTCCCGTCAATATCGTCAAAAAGCAAAAGCCTGTTTTCAAACAGTAAAACACACGGATCATTGATCAGCACAAAACCGGATTTATTCGTCAGATTGATATCTTCATCATTGTAGTTTATTGTCAGGGAATAAGTGAGACCTTCCGGTTTGCGTATAAAATTGAACACGGCGGTAGCAATATCGTCCTGTAAATACACCCTGTCGGAATCATAAATGTTATGGTGTTGTTTTTTCAGGAATATCAAAGTGTCACTTCCCGACAGCAATTCAATGCACCTGTTCAGCCTTCTTTCAATGTAGGGTCTGATTTGCATATTGAACAGGTTCTCATCAACAGAAGAGAAGAAATCCTGTATGCTGATCTTTCTTTTCGTAAATATCTTAAGTAAGTGTGTGTCGCTGTATTCCTCAATTACATTAACGAGTTTCTTTTGCTCCGGGAAAAGTTGTCCATCATATTGATGCAGGTTAGCCATTGATATGCGATCCGAGATCACCCAGAAATCCTGGCCTGCATTTTTCGTGATGACGACCGGATTGAATATGGGTCCCAGAACACGGTGCAGACTGAGCAGTAATGCAAATTTCCCGTTCATGGCACAAAAATGTAAAAAAAAGGAAAAGTTTTTGGTCCTTTTCTTCAAAATATGCTGTTTAATCGATAAAAAACCCCTGATCGTATATTACAGACAGAATCTCCGTCAGATTGGCCTTATTTTTGCTAAATCATTTTCAAATGAGCGGATTGGAATATCAATCTCCGGATACCATCAATATAAATATAAATGTAACATGGAACGCAGAAAATTTATATATACGGGTTGCGGTTGGATGATCGGAGGTCTTGCTGCCCTTACCTTTTCAGGATTTATCAGTGGGCAAAATCTGCCGGAAGAGAGCAAAAATCTCTATACCATTTTGAAAGTCAGGTGTGATGGTTGTAAACGCTGCCTGATGGCTTGCAAAGAAAAGGCCATCACAATGGTTGAAGGCAAGGCCCGTATTGATCCTGAAAAATGCAAGGGTTGTGGTGATTGTGTTCGCAGTTGCAGAAGACAGGCAATCAAACCTGATGTTTCAGAGAAGGCATAGTCTGCCTTAAAAAATGTTCAATACATCAGAGTCTGCATTTGATTGGGATATCTGGTGGGATAGTGAGAAAGCGATAGGAAAAGAAGTAATTTTTTTGAGAAAGCCTCATAGCCGGAGGAATTTACCCGGCAGGTTTCATTGCAGATCAAGATAAACCGGCAGATGGTCAGAAAAACCGCCCTGATACCGGTATCCATAATAGGTCCTGTACGGCATGCTGCCATTATATTGTTCGTCTCCTGTCAGGAGGAAATCTTCATCAAATATCCGGAACTGATCCGGCCCGGTTTTATTTCCCTTTCCCTGTATGAGTAAATTTCCCGAAACTATAAACTGGTCAAAAACAGACCACTGGCCCTGATATTTTATGGTGCCCGTTTCGTTTTTGTAAGGAAATGATGCCAGGTTATAAAGTTCAACCGGTTCGGCTATTTCATAAACAGTATGTGCACGCAGCATTTTGGAAAGACTGATATCCGCAGGTTCGTCATTGAAATCTCCCATTATGATGACTTTGCTGTCAAGGTTACCGCTGTTGAATACGGAATCAACCAGGGATCTCAGAAGATTTGCAGCTGCAACCCTTAACCTTTCTGATTCGAGCTGACCTGCTGATCTGGATGGCCAGTGGTTCACGAAAAAATGGCAGGTATCAGTCTTCAGCAAAGCTTTAAAATAAAGTATATCGCGGGTCAGGATACCCTGTCGCGTCAGACTGAAAAAGCTGCTTCCGATATACCTTACGGTTTCACTATTATACAGCAATGCCACATCAATCCCCCGTGCATCATCAGAATCCTTATGAACGATGCTGTAGTTGAACCTGGACAAAGGAGTATTCGTACAAAGGTCATGCAATACAGAGCCATTTTCAACTTCACACAATCCGATGATATCCGGTGGTTGCCAGCCGCCCAGGGCGACGATCACCTTGGAAAGGCTTTGCAGCTTGTTTTTATACCTCGTTCTGGTCCAGTGCAAGCCTCCGCCAGGCGTGAACTCGTCATCGTTTGTGAGACTGTCATCATCAATATCAAAGAGGTTTTCGACATTATAAAAAACGATTCTGTAACTGCGGTTCAGGTCACCGGTCCGTCTTTCACGGACATGATTCCTGATACCACTGAATAATATTGCACCGGTCAACAGAATCAATACGGGCACCAGCTTATTCATAAAAACGGTCTTTATCCTGACAGGAACATGTTATTCTTCTCGCCTTCAAACGCACCCGGATCCGGTCCTGCATCAACGGTGCGTAAATTTCCGTTCAGGTCAATTTCCAAAAATGTAAATGTACTGATAATATCAGGATTCCCTGCATCCTTGACCGGCGAAAGTGTATCAAGTTGTAAATCAATATGATACCTTTCTGAATCATTTACTAAAACAGGATATTCATTCAGAATTACAGCGTTGTAAAAAGCAGGATCATGAAGGTCCGCAGAAGTTTGCGCCGAATGCATATATACCCGCAAAAGAAACATTTTGGATGACGCTGTTACGGATTTCCAGTCCGGGTGAATAATCACCGGAGGGCAAACCCACCTGTAAACCGGTTATCGCGTTGATTATAAACGCATAATTAATAATGTTACTGGTACTTGTGGGATCAATGTATACCGTGCCCCATTGACCGGATATGGCATCATAAAATTCCTCCGGACGGTCATTCCGGAAGACAACCGGATTTTCCCTTGCCCCGTCAACAATTATATTCCCGTAAACGAACAGATTTGCTCCTTTGTGAAAATACAGTTGTGTTCCCTGTCGTATCAGAAGCGTTGCTCCCGTGTCTGCTGCCATTGAATCGTATAAAAGGCAGGGTTTGTCGGAGGTCTATATTTCGGATCCGATGATTTCACCGTCTATATTGAGGATGAAGTAAGAATGTTCATTATTTTATATATACGTTTTTTGTTTTAAACAAATTCAGATTATTTTTGGCAAAAATAATTGAAAATTTCACTTGGTTGAAGAACAAAAATTATTCAGCTCCATTGTTTACACTGCAATTGGATATCAGGTAAACGATAAGCATTTAAGAAATATGGCCAATGGAGATTTTACAGGCAAATGATAAGGATCTCATAGAAATTTTATACCTGTTAAAGGTATGCATTGCCGATATGAACAAAAAAGGATTAAAACATTGGAACAGTGCATACCCTGATGCTGAATCCATAAAAAATGATTTGGCGAAAGGTGTCATTTACGTATTGAAGGACAAAGGCGTTTGCAAGGGAATGGTAACGCTGAACGATACCGAACCTGAGGAATACAGACAAATCAAATGGTCAGATGATTTATCAAGACCTCTGTATTTGCACAGAATGGCAATTCATCCGAAATGGCAGGGTTTGGGACTGGCGCGGGAATTAATTGATTTTGCCGATGAATTTGCCAGAAGAAATGGTTATAATTGCATCCGCCTGGATGTGTTCAGTCCCAGTGACCGTGCAAGGCAATTATATGAAAAACAAGACTTTCGTCAAGCCGGAACATTTCATGCTTCTTATCAGAGAGTACCTTATGTTTGCTACGAAAAACTGTTATAACCACCCTATTTATACTGAAATGAAAAACTTCCCGCATTAATAACCGGCAGTTATTTTAGGTAAACACCGCGATCCTGATCATCAGATTGATATTGCCGGCACGGTTGGTATGAGATTCATTTGCACCGGTTGCTTTAAATATCTTGTGTGCATAAACACCCGCACCTGCTCTGATCCCGGATTTCATTAGATCATTTCATTATCGTTATTGATATTCATATTTGTTAACAATTATTATTCATATGTTTCATGAAAAACAACGGAACAAACGGGAACAGACTTAAAAAGAACGGTCTGCAACCAAAAGGCTCCTTCGGTCCGGTTGAGAACCTTGAAAACTATCTGCAACCTGATTGGTGGAGAAGAATATTCAACTCAATGTATCTCAAGACGGATGCGGATGTTGTTGAGGACATGCAGATCACATGCAGGGAAGTGGATATTTTCACTTCAATACTGGACATTGATAAAAAAATGGTCATTCTGGATCTTGCCTGCGGACAGGGAAGACATTCACTGGAATTGGCCAGGCGTGGATACTGTAATGTGCATGGCATGGACCGTTCACACTATCTGATCCGGAAGGCCAGGAATTCAGGGGCTGCCGAACATCTGAATGTCAGTTTTAAAGAAGGTGATGCACGGAAACTTCCATATCTGAATGATACTTTTGATGTGGTAATGATACTGGGCAACAGTTTTGGTTATTTTGAGAGCATTGAGGATGATGTTAAGATCCTGAAGGAGGTTTTCAGGGTTTTGAAACCTTTTGGCAAGTTCCTGATCGATGTGGCGGACGGCAATTATCTTCGCGACAATTACAGTCCGAGAAGCTGGGAATGGATTGACGCAAAACATTTTGTTTGCCGCGAACGCTCGCTTGCTTCAGATAACCAGAGACTTATTTCACGGGAAGTGATAACCAATATCAACAAGGGGGTAATTCTTGACCAGTTTTACGCTGAAAGGCTTTACAACAGGCAAACCCTGACAGATCTTTTCAAAAAAACAGGTTACAGGAATGTTGAATTCCAGGGAAATCTGGAGACCGATTCCAAACGGAACCAGGATCTGGGTATGATGGAACGCAGAATTATTGTCACCGCTCAGGTATTGAAAGAACTTTCTCCTGTAAAATGCAGAAGACCCGCACTGAAAAATGTCGTTGTCCTGCTTGGCGATCCGGGGAAGCCCGATATTGTCAAGCCTTCAGGTTTCTTTGATGAAAATGATTTTGCAACCATCAGAGCACTTAAAACAGCTTTGAACAGGCTGAAAGAGTATAAATTCACCTATTTATCAAACCATAATACCATGCTGGGCGATCTGGTGAAACTCCGAACAAGGACCGACTTCATATTCAATTTGTGTGATGAAGGTTTTAATAATGATCCGAGAAAGGAATTGCACATACCGGCTATGCTTGAAATATTGAACCTGCCTTATACAGGTGCCAATCCACGCGGACTGGCATATTGTTATGATAAATCCCTTGTCAGGGGTATTGCTGAAGAGATGAATATACCTGTCGCCAATGCACTGTTTATCAAGACCGAAGACAATGTATTTGAGATGAACATCGACTTTCCGGTCATTGCCAAACCCAATTACGGTGACAGCAGTATTGCGATTACAGCCGACAATGTGGCTCACAATATCGAAGAATTAAATGATGCGATCATCAGGATCCGGGAAAAGGTCGGGTATGACAAACCCATAATCGTTGAAGAGTTTCTGCCGGGGAAGGAGATAACCGTCGGCATCATCGGAAATCCGCCTGAATTTTATCAGTTTCTTCCTTTTGCTGAAGAGGATTATTCGAAATTACCCCCGGAGCTGCCAAAGATCTGCGGTTATGAAGCAAAATGGATAGATACTTCTCCGTATTTTAAACTCCTGAGATCAATTCCCGCCATATTGCCGGAAGAGACTGAAAAAGTCATTTCAGATCATTGTCTGAAACTTTTTAAACGCCTGGATTGTGCAGATTATGCCAGATTTGACTGGAGATTTGACCAGAACGGGATACCCAAGCTTCTTGAAGTGAATCCTAATCCCGGCTGGTGCTGGGATGGTCATCTTGCAAAAATGGCTGCCATCAGGGGACTGGAATATGCCGAAATGCTCAGGTATATTTTGCAGGCTGCAGAGCAAAGAATCAACGGAACAAACGGGAATGGTCATGATGCAGGAAAGCAAAAAGAAGCAGAACGCGAATTTTCCGCCGTGGAATTGAATTGAACACTAGAAAATCTTACTCCATTCGTAAGATTTTCTTTTTTCCCAGATTCTGCTGTGGTAGGCATAGCTTGCAATCAGGGGAAGGACGGTTGTAGCCTCCGCAAAAACCATCTGTTCATATTTTGTATCGACTTTACCCCATGATGATGCTTCCCGCAGGGTGGAAGAAGAGCAGGCCCCATCCCTGACATCGGCCACCGTGATCTGAATGGCATATTTATGCATAGGGACGGATTTCCCGAGTACTTCGGCACAGACAACGGTATCCTGTGCAAAATTCTTCGGAACTCCGCCGCCGATCATTAATAAACCTGTTGTTTCGGCCTGCATCTTGATCATGGTAAGTTCCCTGAAATCACTTACCGAATCGATAGTAACATGTTTGTCCGGATTAATCCACTGGTGCTTTACCAGCCCGAAACCCGCACTGCTGTCAGAAAAAGCCGGACAAAATACCGGTACATTCTTTTCGTATGCAGTTTGTACAAGAGAAACCTTTTTAACTGCATTCCGGGTAAGGTATTTGCCAAGCTCCCGGATGAACTCACGTGAGGAATAAGGCCTGTACTCAAGAGAATCTGCAACGTCCATAATGGTATTGTCACATTCCTGAAGATCATCCTCATCGATATAGGTATCATATATGCGGTCAATGTAATACTCCCTGAGCCGTTTGTCCGGAATATCGTTTCTCCCTTGATAATGTTTGAAACCAATGGCTTCGAAGAAGTCCATGTCGATGATGCTGGCACCGGTGGCTACTACCACGTCAACCATATTATTTCTGACCAGGTCGGCATATACCTGCATGCAGCCTCCTGCACTGGTACTTCCTGCAAGTGTCAGGATCACCGTACATTCTTTGTCCTTCAGCATCTTCAGGTAAATATCTGCAGCATTGGCTGTTTCCCGTGAAGAAAAGGACATTTTTCTCATCGAATCGATGAGTCCGGTTGAATCGAATGACTTAATGTCTATATGTTCGACAGGATCCTTTAAAAGTTCTCGTTTTGTGATCATTTCTCTATTTTTGATCTGAATATCAGAGGTCCGCTGTATTTTATGCCAGGACTATAATTCAGTATGGGTTTATAATTGTTCCGATGGGAAAAATAGATAAACTTCATAAAAAAAACCCCTTTTTACGACATTTTTTTGAAATTAAATTTAAAATGATTTTTTACTGCAATCATGCAATCATGCAGTCTGCTGAATGACGAATCAGAATGTCATGGTAAAAACCGTTTCCACATCAGGCTCCGAATGCACGCTGATGGTTGCATTATGCAGCCGGAGTATCTGTTTCGAAAGACTTAATCCGATACCCGATCCCGAAGGTTTGGTCGTGAAGAAGGGAATGAACACCTTATCGAGCACATCTTTGATGATACCCGGACCGTTATCTGTAACCTGCAGGGTTACGTGACCACGTTTGTTCAGGAATCCTGCCATGTGAATTTTTCCATTCTTTCTGCCGTTGAGGGCATGCATGGAGTTTTTGATCAAGTTGATCAACACCTGCTCAATCAACTGCTCATCTGCGGTAAACTCAAGTTGTTCCGGTTCAACGGACACCAGAAAATCAAGTTCTGACTGCCTGAGCTCTTCTTCCATCAGTTTTTCGATATTTGTGAACAGTTCTCTGATCTGGCAGACTTTAAAGTTGGGTTTCGGGATCCTGGTCAGGTTCCGGTAGGTATTCACGAAATGAAGCAATCCGGTACTTCTCTTGTTAATCGTTTTCAGTGCATCCTGGATTTCAGCGACGGATTCATTATCAATCTGCAATTGTTCCCCCTGCTGGTCGGATACCATTCCTTTCAGCATCAGATCCAGGGTTGATGATAATGAAGCAATGGGTGTGATGGAATTCATGATTTCATGTGTCAATACCCGGATCAGCTTTTGCCAAGCTTCGGTTTCCTGTACTTCAAGAACATTTTGAATATCCTTGATGGTCACCAGGTTGATCATCTTGTTCTTTACCTTTATTGTGGAAGCATATATGGCAAGCTGCAGAATATCATCATCGAACTGCAGCTTTACAAGCCGGTTTTCGCCGGGCTTGATATTATAGAGGGTCTCTACCAGTTCCAGACTCAGGGTTTCAAGAAAATTAATGTTTTTAATGCTGGCAACCTGAAATAGCTTTTTTGCAGTCTTGTTGATCAGTTCAATATTTCCGTCTGCACTGTATGCAATGACGCTAACATCAATATTCTGGACAATGGTCTGCAGGTAATGGAAACTTTCTTCCTTTTCAGCCCGGACTTTCTGAAAATCGAGCATAACCTCATTAAAGGCCTTGTTAAGCTCGTTGAAAGATCCGCCCATTCCTTCAATCTGGAATGTTCTGGTAAATTCCGAGAACCTTATTGATTCCAGAAAACTGGTAAGTTCTCTGTTGGTTTTGTCGAGATAACGTATGGTTGAGACAATGAGAAATACGATAACGACTGCCACAATGACAGGTGCAATAAGATAATTTCTTTCAATGGAAAAAAAGAACAGAAATATGTTCGCCGTTAACAGAATGACGCGCGTAATGATATTCAGCCTGTAGTTCTTAAAGACCATATTTTTCCATGCGTCGGTATAACGAGGTTCTTGTCAGTCCCAACTCCTGGGCTGCCTGTGTGATATTGCCCTGGTTCTGCCTCATGACTTTTTCAATAACTGTTTTTTCAATGTCATCCAGGTTATAAGTTTCAAATTCCAGATCACCTGATCTCTTGCGCGGCGGAGACAAAATGAAATCATCAGGTTCAAGTGAACCGGATTCGGTCATGATAACCGCCCGTTCAATCGCGTGTTGCAATTCGCGAACATTACCAGGCCAGGAATAGTGCACGATCTTTTTAACAGCTGCTGACGAGATTCCACGCAGGTTCTTTTTATACTTTTTAGAATAAATCTTCAGAAAATGACTGGCAAGCAGCATTATGTCATCACCTCTTTCGCGCAACGGAGGCAGTTGTATCTCAACGGTATTGATCCGGTACAACAGATCCTGTCTGAACAGGTTTTCGCTCACTGCATCATACAGATCAATGTTGGTAGCGCAGATCAACCGTACATCTACCGGAATGGGTTTGTTCGAACCTACCCGGGTGACTTCACGGCGTTCAATTACGGTCAGGAGTTTTGATTGTATTGGAGGCGTCAGGTTCCCTATTTCGTCGAAAAATATTGTGCCCCCCGAGGCTATTTCGAACCGCCCCGGTTTTTCTTTCCTGGCATCGGTAAAAGCACCTTTTTCATGTCCGAACAACTCACTTTCAAAAAGCGTCTCGCTTAATGATCCCAGGTCCACACTGATAAACACCTCCTCAGAACGTGGTGAGCTTCTATGTAAAGCCCTTGCAACGAGTTCTTTACCTGTCCCGTTCTCGCCCAGTATCAATACATTGGCATCCGTAATTGCGACTTTGCTGATCGTGTTAAACACTTCCTGCATCTGGGGTGACTTGCCGATAAAATCCATGTAGGGTTGATCTATCAATGCGCTGATACTTTTTTGTTTAGCCCTCAGTTCATCGGCTTCCACCCTTGATCGGTGCAATTTGACGGATGAAGAAACAGTTGCAAGGAGTTTCTCGTTCTGCCAGGGTTTCAGTACAAAATCCGTAGCTCCCGATTTAATGGCTTTTACCGCTCTTTCCGCATCGCCATAAGCAGTAATAAAGACTACCACTGCAAGGGGATCAATAGCAAGTATTCTGTCGATCCAGTAAAAGCCTTCCTGTCCGCTTATCGCATCCCTGGTAAAGTTCATGTCAAGCAGGATCAGATCGAAACTTTCTTTGGTAAGCAGTTCAGTGATCTTTTCCGGATTGTTCAGGGTGATAATTTTTTCAACATGCGGTTTTAACAATAATTTTAATGCAAACAGGATATCTTCGTTGTCATCAACAGCAAGTATGTTTCCTTTTTTCTCATCCATATGCCCATGATTTATTGAATAGCGAAACAAATGTAAATAATAAGTGCGAAATAATATGAGTGAACGGTTGTTTTCTTAATGACTCCTTGCCGTTCGGAAATGAACAGCAATTGTATCAATTCCGTACACGGGCGAACAATAATCAGGTGTATTTTGATTTTCAATAAAATTTTGTATTTTAACATTTTAAAGCCTTTGGCATAATTCATGTCAAAAAATGTTAAAATTTTACGCTTAACAATCAATAAATCAATTTTTGAACGCAAATGGAAGGAATGGATCGCAAAATTGAAAAAAAGGGATTACAAAAGAAACACATCTGGATGGGTGCTGCAATACTTTTATTTTTGATTTTGCTGATACCGGCCCTGTTTAGTCGAAGATTATCAAAACTGTACATCAATAAAGAAAAAATTACCATTCAGGAGGTGATCCTCGATAAGTATCAGGATTATATTTCAGTTAACGGAACGGTTGAACCCATAACGACCGTTTTTCTTGATGCGGTTGAATCGGGAAGGGTTGAGGAGATTCTTATTGAAGAGGGTGCAAAGGTACAGGAGGGGGATGTTATACTCCGGCTCAGCAATTATAACCTTTTACTTGAAATAAGCAGCAATGAGGCCAATGTATCCCGTGCCATCAATGATCTGAAAACAGCCAGGATGTCTCTTGAAAACCAGAGCATTCAGACAAAAGCAAGAATGCTTGAACTGCAGTTTGCATTGAATAAGCTGGAAAGGCAGCTTTTGAGGAATGAGGAACTGTATGCGTCCAGTCATATTTCAAGAGAGGAATATGAACTTTCCAGGGAGCAGTATGAAGAAACACGCCTTCAACTCGAGCTTCAGAAACAAAAATATATAAGTGATTCGGTTTACATCAAATCCAGAATAAGCGCCGATGAACTGTCCATCGAACGGATGCAGAATAATCTGGAGCTGACGCGCCGCCGGATGCAGAATCTTGAGATCAGGGCTCCGGTAGACGGGGAACTTGCCAGTCTGAATCCCGAGATCGGTCAGGTTATTAACTACGGCACCAGGATGGGTACCGTAAATGTCCTTGACTCGTACAAAATGAGGGTACTCATAGACGAACATTACAGTACCAGAATAACCAGGGGACTTCCCGGGGAATTCAATTTTGCAGGTAGTACTCATGATCTTGTCATTACAAAGGTGTATCCGGAGATTAGAAACGGTACATTTGCTGTTGATATGGAATTTGTAAGTGACATTCCCGAACAGATCAGGATCGGCCTAACAGCGCGCATCAGACTTGAACTTGGTGAATCGGAAGATGCTCTGTTGCTGCCGAGAGGAGGTTTTTACCAAAGTACCGGAGGACAGTGGGTTTATGTGGTTGATGCATCAGGGGATAACGCTTATAAGAGAAATATCCGGCTCGGGAGACAAAACCCGAACTTTTATGAAGTTCTCGACGGACTGGCAGAAGGAGAGCAGGTAATTGTGTCGGGATATGAAAATTTTGGCAATGTTGACAAATTGATATTCAGATAATTCACATTTAGAATTCCATAAAATTAAAACAGACATTATGATAAAGACAATAGATCTGGTTAAGATCTTCCGTACGGATGAAGTCGAGACCACAGCCCTGAACAAGGTAAACGTATCAGTAGACAAGGGCGAATTCGTAGCCATTATGGGTCCTTCCGGATGCGGAAAATCAACCTTGCTGAACATACTTGGAATGCTTGACACACCAACCAGGGGTCAGTATTTTTTTAACAATATCGAAGTATCATCTTACAGGGAAAAACAACGGACCAGCCTCCGGAAAGGAAACATCGGTTTTGTTTTTCAAAGTTTCAACCTGATTGATGAACTTACTGTATATGAAAATGTTGAACTGCCATTGTTATATTTGAGGGTGTCTGCAGCGGAACGCAAGGCCAAGGTAAATGAAGTTCTGGAACGGATGAAAATATCACATAGGAAAAAACATTTTCCCCAGCAGCTGTCAGGCGGACAACAACAGAGGGTTGCCATTGCCCGTGCCGTTGTCACCAGACCGCAACTGATCCTGGCGGATGAACCGACCGGAAACCTGGATTCAGCAAACGGTGAAGAAGTTATGGCCCTGCTTACAGAACTCAATACTGAGGGAACCACCATCATCATCGTGACACATTCCCCTACGGATGCAGACAAGGCACACCGCATTGTGCAGCTTTTCGATGGTCATATTGTTACGGAAAACATCCGTCAGATCCTTTAAATTTGAGAGGGAAGGGTATATTAAAAAATTTACATGTCAGAATCACCAAACCAAAATGACAGAAACATGAAAACCAGGCTACTGTTGATATTCGTTATGTCCGTGCTGGGATTTTTCGATGCAGAAGCGCAGCGATACTGGACGCTGGAAGATTGCATCAACTATGCACTCGAAAACAACCTGCAGGTCAAGCGCCAGGAACTGTACGTTGAAAACGGCAAAAACAATTACATTCAAAGCATATTCAACACACTGCCAAACATGAACGGAAGCATGTACAACAGCTATAGTTCAGGAAAAACGATTGACTATGCCAAGTTTGAATATGTGGACCAGAATTACTGGTCGAGCAACATGCAGCTTTCCAGCAATCTGACTGTATTCAGCGGACTTCAGAATTACCATAATATTCTCCTGAACCGGTATACATTCCTTAAGAATCAGGCGGACCTCGATAAGGCAAGGAATGATATTTCACTGCAGTTAACCATTTCGTATCTGCAGATCTTATTTGCCAGAGAATTGGAAAATATTGCCAGGAGCAGGCTTGAAGTAACGAGCATGCAGGTGGAACGGATGAGCAAACTGCTGGATGCCGGCAACATCGCACAAGGGGAGTACCTTCAGGTGAGGGCTCAGGAGGCAAATAACAGAACTGCAATGATAAATGCCGGGAACAATCTGAACATTGCTTATCTGGATCTGACGCAATTGCTGGATCTTGATTCGACAGGAGGATTTGATATTGCCGTTCCGGCTGATATTGATGTTGAACTGATCGCTCCTCTTGAGACGGTACAGAACATATACGATGCAGCTGTGAGATCATTACCTCAGATAAAAAGTGCGGAATATTACCTGAAAAGCAGCCGGAAGCAACTGGCCATGGCATGGGGACAGGTAAGCCCGACCGTCAGCGTTAGCGGTTCCCTGTCAACCCGGTATTCTGAACTTGCTCTAAATCCTTTGACACCCGGAGATGATTACCCTTATTTGGATCAGCTTAATGATTACTATTATAAACAGGTTTCGGTGGTATTGTCCGTACCCATTTTCAACCGGTTACAGGTCAGGAATAGTATCAGCAATGCAAAACTGGGTGTGAATGACGCACAACTGCAGCTTGAAATGGCACGAAAAGCACTGTACAAGGAAGTGCAGCAGGCGCATGCCGATGCCCTGGCTTCCATGGAAAAATACAATTCCAGTCTGGAAGCAGTGAAATTTAACGAGGAGGCCTTTAAGTATACCAATCAGCAATATGAACTGGGTCTCGTAAACACGGTCGATTACAACCTGGCACTGAACAATCTTACGACGGCCCGGTCCGACATGCTACAGGCCAAATATGAATACATCTTCAAATTGAAGATTCTCGATTTCTATATGAATAAACCCATTGTACTGAATTAAGAATGAGGAGTTTGAGATCATGGAGCAGGAATTGGATGAGCGTCAGGAATTGGGAATCTTGAATCAGGCGTCAGGAACTGATAAATTTGAATGAATTCCACAATTTCTCAGAGGACGGTGTTTCAGCAACAATAACCACGTCATGTTGGCTTACCGGATGCATGAAACGAAGCTGACGGGCATGCAGACTGATTCCGCCGTCGGGATTTGAACGGGGATAGCCGTATTTCAGGTCGCCCTTAACAGGACAGCCGATGTGTGCAAGCTGTGACCGGATCTGGTGATGGCGTCCTGTTTCGAGATCTATTTCAAGCAGGTGATAACGTTCTGAACGACCGATCACCCTGTAACGTAAGGCTGCTTCTTTTGACCCTTTCCGGGGATGATCATAACTGAATGATTTGTTTTGTGAAGGATTGCGTTCCAGATGATGAAGCAACCTGCCACTTTCCTCTTCCGGTTTGTTTTTGATAATGGCCCAGTAGGTTTTTTCCATTTTTCCTTCACGGAACATGCTTGTCAGCCGGGAAAGTGCTTTACCGGTACGTGCGAATATCACCACACCCGTCACGGGTCTGTCAAGTCTGTGCACAACCCCGAGGAACACATTACCGGGCCTGTTGTATTTTTCTTTAATGTATGCCTTTACCTTTTGATCCAGGGACAGATCGCCGGTTATATCCTGTTGCACCAGGTCATGATGGGTTTTATTAACAGCAATAATATGATTGTCCTCATATATGATTTCCAGATCCATGTTCTATAAACAAATAATCTTTCTGCAACAATACCGTCCGTGCCGGGTTCTGATCCTCACAGGTTCCAAAACTTAAAGCCTCAAAGCCTCAAAGCCTCAAAGCCTCAAAGCCTGTAAACCCAAAAGCCTTTAGCCAGCAGCCTTATACTTTAATTAATATTGTTCCTGATCGTTCGGGAAAGAATAATTTTTAATATCATCAATATATTTTGTAACTGCTTCGCCTATTTCCTGTGAAAGATTAAGATAACGCCTCAGGAAGCGAGGTGAAAAATCCTGCGTTATGCCAAGCATGTCGTGTAAGACAAGCACCTGACCGTCAACGAATTTTCCTGCACCGATTCCGATTATCGGTATTTTCAGTTCCTGGGCTACCTGTGATCCCAGACTTGCAGGTATTTTTTCAAGAACAACGGAAAAGCATCCGGCCTGTTCAAGCAAATGAGCATCTTCAACCAGCCTCTGTGCTTCTTCCTGTGCTTTTGCCCGAACGACATAAGTCCCGAATTTATGAATGGACTGTGGTGTCAGTCCCAAATGACCCATTATTGGAATACCCGCAGAAAGGATCCTTGAAACGGATTCAAGAATCTGCTTCCCACCTTCAAGTTTCACTGCATGTGCTCCTGTCTCCTTCATGATCCTGATGGCGGAATTCAGAGCCTCTTTTGAATTGCCCTGATATGAGCCGAAAGGCATATCGACAATAACCAGGGCCCTTTCGACCGCCCGGACTACTGAAGCGGCATGATAGATCATGGCATCCAGCGTAATGGGAATGGTTGTTTCAAATCCTGCCATCACGTTTGAAGCGGAATCCCCGACCAGGATCACATCGATCCCCGCCCGGTCGAGAATTTTGGCAAATGAGTAATCATATGCTGTGAGCATGGAGATCTTTTCACCACTGTTTTTCATTTCCTGCAGTACATGTGTTGTAATTCTTCTGGGCTTTTCGGCGGAAGACGGTGACATGTTTTATCGTATTGGTATCTTGCATGCAAATATCAGCAATTAACACGGATAAACCAACAGGAGCATAAAAATCTGTTGTTTGGTTTAAAGATCGTTCACTTTAGCAGATGGTAAACAAGGATTCGTAAGGTCTGTCGTTTTGTCACAGTTTATTTTTAAAATGCAATTCATGTGCATAAAACCGAAGCAATAATGTCAGTTTTTGGATGTGGCACAATCATTGACAAAAGGTAATGAAAAAGCTGTTTTTGAAAGGCAAATTAACAAATAATTAAAATATTTTGGCATGAGTAAAATAATTGGAATTGACCTGGGGACAACAAATTCATGCGTTGCTGTTATGGAAGGCAACGAACCTGTTGTTATTCCCAACAGTGAGGGAAAGCGTACAACACCTTCCATGGTTGCATTCATTGATAATAATGAGCGCAAGGTTGGTGATCCTGCAAAGCGGCAGGCAATTACAAATCCTACCAGAACCGTTTCTTCCATAAAGCGTTTTATGGGAGAAACATATGATAAACTGGATAAAGAGATCAGGCGGGTCACTTATAAGGTTATTAAAGGTGATAACAATACTCCTCGCATTGTAATCGACGACAGAAAATATACGCCTCAGGAAATATCTGCCCTGGTACTTCAGAAAATGAAAAAAACCGCTGAAGATTATCTTGGGCACGAGATAACCGAAGCTGTGATAACCGTTCCTGCTTATTTTAGTGATTCACAACGGCAGGCCACAAAGGAGGCAGGTGAGATTTCCGGTCTGAAAGTAAGACGTATCATCAACGAGCCAACTGCTGCATCCCTGGCTTACGGTCTTGATAAGAAGAACCGTGATTTGAAAGTTGCGGTATATGACCTTGGTGGCGGTACATTTGACATATCGATCCTGGAACTGGGTGACGGGGTTTTTGAAGTCAAATCAACAAACGGTGATACCCATCTCGGAGGAGATGATTTTGACCAGTGTATCATCGACTGGCTCTCAGAGGAATTCAAAAAGGACGAGGGTATTGATCTGAAAAAGGATCCGATGGCATTGCAACGCCTGAAAGAAGCAGCCGAAAAAGCCAAGATTGAATTATCAAGTTCTTCACAAACAGAAATCAACCTGCCTTATATCATGCCGGTTGACGGAATACCGAAGCACCTGGTCAGAACCCTGACACGGGCAAAATTCGAAAGTCTGATTGATTCACTGGTACAGCAAACCATTGAACCTTGCCGGAAAGCATTGAAGGATGCAGGATTGTCTCCCTCGGATATCAATGAGGTCATACTGGTCGGCGGTTCGACCCGTATACCTGTTATTCAGGATACCGTTGAAAAGCTGTTTGGCAGAAAACCTTCAAAAGGAGTGAATCCCGATGAAGTTGTCGCAATTGGCGCTGCCATTCAGGGTGGCGTTTTAACGGGGGAAGTCAAGGATATCCTCCTGCTTGATGTCACGCCGCTCTCACTTGGAATTGAAACCATGGGAGGGGTGGCAACCCGACTGATCGAGGCCAATACAACGATACCCACCAAAAAGACCGAGACCTTCACAACGGCTTCGGACAACCAGCCTTCAGTCGAGATACACGTGCTGCAGGGCGAACGCCCGATGGCAGGGGATAACAAGACGATAGGGCGGTTCCACCTCGATGGCATACCACCTGCACCAAGAGGCATACCACAAATTGAAGTGACTTTTGACATTGATGCAAACGGTATTTTGCACGTCTCAGCAAAAGATAAAGGTACGGGCAAGCAGCAGAGTATCAGGATTGAAGCCTCTTCGGGACTCTCTTCAGATGAAATCGAAAGAATGAAAAAGGAGGCCAAGGAAAATGAAGCACGCGATAAGGAACAAAGGGAACGTGTGGATAAACTGAATGCTGCTGACAGCCTTATTTTCCAGACCGAAAAACAACTTAAGGAATTTGGCGACAAGCTTCCTGCGGATAAGAAAGAGCCGATTGAACAGGCACTGGCAAAACTCAAGGAGGCCCATAAGAGTCAGGAGTTGTCTGCCATTGAGAAAGCCACTGCAGAACTTACTGCGGTATGGCAGACCGCCTCCGAGGAGCTTTACAAGAACAGTCAGGCAGGAGCCCAGGCTTCACAGGGAGGTGCAACGACTGAACAGCAGGCCGGAGCAGAGCATGGCGGTGGTTCCAAAAAGGATGATGAAGTGACCGATGTTGATTTTGAAGAAGTAAAGTAAATTCCTTTCTTTTTGTAATAGTTGAAGGCTGTACCTTTTGGTACGGTCTTTTTTTTTACGCTAATTGAAAATTACAGATCAGGTCTTCCTGATTTTGTTATCTTTATGCTATAAAGATACATCCTTCAAGGATAAACTGCATCATTCTATGTTGGAATATATAATCAAATTCAGTATCAGAAATAAGCTGATTATTATACTGTTTACACTTTCGGTTGCCGGCTTTGGAATTTATGCCATAACACAGATACCGGTAGGGGCTGTCCCGGATATTACCAACAATCAGGTACAGGTCATTACCGTCTCACCCAACTTATCAACCCAGGATGTGGAACAGTTCATAACCTATCCTGTGGAGTTGGAAATGGCTAATTTACCCGGAGTATTGGAGATACGTTCCATTTCCAAATTTGGCTTGTCTGTTGTTACCATTGTCTTTGAGGACAGGATGGGAGCATATCTGCCACGTCAGCTGATTGCGGAAAAGATCAAAACTGCCTCGGAAAACATACCTGAAGGTTTTGGGACCCCGGAGATGGGACCGATCTCAACAGGTTTGGGTGAGATATACCAATATATTCTTGATTCGAAGCCCGGATTTGAAACCAAATACACACCGATGGAATTGCGTACCATACAGGACTGGGTCGTGAAAAGGCAGCTTGCCGGTATACCTGGAGTGGTTGAGATCAATACCTGGGGCGGTTACCTGAAACAATACGAAGTTGCTGTCAGCCCGGAAAAGCTAAGAGCCATGGATATAACCGTCAGTGAGGTATTCACAGCACTGGAACTGAACAACAGTATTGCAGGAGGGGCCTATATTGAAAAGCTCAACGAGAGCTATTTCATTCGCGGAGAAGGTCTTGTAAGATCACTGGACGATCTGAGGGCCATTGTTGTGCGGAACATTGATGGAATTCCTGTGCTTATTGATGACGTTGCCGAAGTAAATTACGGATTTGCAAACCGTTATGGTGCCATAACAGGAAACGGTGAAGGGGAAAAAGTGCTCGGACAGATCATGATGCTGAAGAATGCAAATTCAAGCAAAGTTATCAGGGATGTAAAACGTCGTGTTTCTGAAATTCAAAATACATTACCGGAGGGGATTTACATCAATCCGATCGTCGAACGCAGTGAACTGATTTCCAAAACCACAACCACCATTACAGAAAACCTGCTCCTGGGATGCATCATTGTTGTAGTAGTTGTGATCCTGCTTCTCGGAAATCTGCGCTCCGGTCTGGTGATCGCTTCATTAATACCACTCTGCCTTTTATTTACGATATCCATGATGTATATCCTGGGAATTGACGCCAATCTGATGAGTCTGGGCGCCATCGACTTTGGTATCATTATCGACGGAGCTGTAATTATTGTTGAGTATACGGTCATCCGTCTTACGGAAAATCAGCGTCCATTGCAGGAAATACGCGTAACGGAACGACAGGTCCTTGTGGATGATATCACTTTCGACGCGACCGCAAAAATGATGAAATCAGCAATATTCGGACAATTTATCATACTGGTTGTATTCATCCCCATTCTTTCACTGACCGGTGTTGAGGGTAAAATGTTCCGGCCCATGGCACTCGCCTTCAGTTTTGCCTTGATCGGAGCTATATTTTTCTGCTTTACATGGCTGCCGGTCGCTTCTTCATTATTCCTGAAACCGGAAAAACAAGACGGAAAGGATTTTTCGAAAAATATCATGAATTATTTATACAGGGCATATTGCCCGGTGATCAGATGGTCGTGCGATCATAAGAAATTCATGCTTGGACTTGCATTAGCGGTGCTTATTTTTACCGGTATTTTATTTGTCAGAATGGGAGGCGAATTTGTCCCCACCCTTGATGAAGGTGATTTTGTGATCCAACCGGTTCTAAAGACGGGTACATCGCTTTCAAAAACAATCGAAACCACTACCATGATGGAAAACATACTCCTTGCGGAATTTCCCGAGGTGGAACAGATCGTAAGCCGGATCGGAGCGGCTGAAGTACCCACAGACCCCATGTCCATGGAGGAAAGTGATATTATAATTAAATTAAAACCAAAAAACGAATGGGTGAGCTCAAAGTCAAAGGATGAACTGGCAAATAAATTCAAGGATGCACTTTCGGTAATCCCCGGCATCGATTATGAATTCACGCAACCCATAGAAATGCGTTTTAATGAGCTTATTACAGGAGTCAGGGCGGATGTGGCGATCAAGATTTTCGGAGACGACATCGATCTGCTGGATGAAAAGGCGAATGAGATCAGGGATCTGATTTCTGGAGTAGAGGGTGCCGCGGATGTTATTGTGGAAAAGACAGTAGGGTTACCACAAATGAGCGTGACTTATGACCGGAAGAAACTCGCACGGTACGGACTGAATATAGAAGATGTCAACCGGACACTTTCTGCAGGATTTGGTGGTGCGATAGCCGGGAGCGTATTTGAAGGTGAAAGACGGTTTGACTTGGTGGTGAGGCTTGACGAAGCTTTCCGCCGGGACATCAAGAATCTTGAAAATCTCTATATCGGCATACCGGACGGCAGTCAGGTTCCCCTGCATGCACTGGCGAAAATCGAATATACTCAGGGACCGGCAAAAATATCGCGCGAAAACACCAGAAGAAGGGTGGTGGTGAGCATCAATGTTCGCAACCGTGATATGCAGTCCGTTGTGGAGGATGTTCAGATGCTTATTGATGAAAATATAGAATTACCTTCTGGTTATTCCATATCTTACGGAGGTCAGTTTGAGAACCTGCGCAATGCGACACAGCGACTTAAGTTTGCCGTACCGGTTGCCATGCTGCTGATATTCATACTATTGCATTTTGCTTTCAGGTCATTTAAGGAAGCCATTCTGGTATTCAGTGCTATTCCGCTCGCCGCGATCGGAGGGATACTGCTGCTTTGGATCCGGAACATGCCTTTTAGTATTTCAGCCGGTGTGGGTTTCATTGCACTGTTTGGTGTTGCGGTGTTAAATGGTATTGTGATGATCGAACACCTTAAAGAACTTAAAGTTCAGGGGATTACGGATATGCGTGAGCGGATACTGAAAGGTACCAGGGAGCGGCTGCGTCCGGTCATGCTGACTGCTTCAGCAGCGGCAATGGGATTTTTACCCATGGCGGTCTCAACTTCTGCCGGCGCTGAAGTGCAGCGTCCTCTGGCCACAGTGGTGATTGGCGGATTGATCACTTCAACTTTGTTGACCATGATAGCCTTACCTTTATTATATACGATTTTTGACAGCATAACCGGCATACGGTTATGGCCGCCACGAATCATCCGCGGTGTTCCCGTGGTTCTTTTGTTGCTCTTTCCCGTATACAATGCCCATGCACAAACAACAGAATTGACGGTCGAGGACGCCGTGAATATGGCATTCAGCAATAACCTTGAACTCAGGTCATATGAGTTGCAGGTGATGCAAAGCAGGTCATTGATCCCAACGGCCTTTACCGTGGAAAAAACGAATTTTTTCTATGGCTTCGATGAAAATAACATCGCAGAAAACGGTTATCCGCTCAAAGTCATCGGAGTGGAACAGACCTTTAATTTCCCGACATACTATTTTGCACAAAAGCAGGCAAACAAGGTCATCCTCAGTATATCCTCATCGTCATATGAAATGAAGAAAAGGGAACTTGAAAAAAATGTGAGGCAGTCATATTTTCACCTTTTGTTCTTGCTGAACCAGCAAAATCAATACAGGTATCTTGACAGCATCTATTCGGATTTTTCACTGGCTGCGGATAAGCGATACGAAACCGGCGAAACCAATTATCTTGAGAAACTGAATGCCCGAGCCAAACAGGCTCAGATCCAGATGCAGCTTAGACAGCTTCATCTGGATGTCAGTAACGCTTATGAACAACTTGGGAAATTGTTGCAGATTGACAGCAGTCTGGTGATCCGTTATGAACCCCTGTATGAGATCCCGGTCCGGGATGACCTGATCGGATTAAATCCGGGATATGCCTATTTTGATGGACTGCGGGAACATGCAGTATCACAGCTAAGGATTGAGCGTAACAGCTGGCTGCCGGATTTCAATCTGACCTATTTTTATGGCACAAACCAGTACGACAATGCTAAAAATTATCTGGGGTATCAGATTGGTATTGCCATCCCGGTATTTTTCGGCTCACAGGCAGGAAGAACGAGGGCCTTCAGACTCGGTACCGAAATAGCACAAATTGACGCTGAAAATTACAGGATTACGTTAGGGACAAAGATCATCGAACTAAGGAACGAATTAAAAAAATATGAGGAAGCCATCAGCCATTATCATTCAATCGGCAAAGAACTTTCGGCTGAATTGCTGAAGACGGCAAAGCAAAGCTATGCAAGTGGTGAAATTGACTATTTTGAATACATTAAAAGTCTGGAGAATGCAAATCAGATTGAAACGGATTACCTGATCAATCTGGACCTGTACAATCAGACTGTACTTGACCTGAATTATATAACATTATAAAATCCAAGCACAATGAACGTCACATCACGCTTATTTTTATTTCTTATTATAACCTCAATGATGCAGTCATCCTGTCACCGGGGTGGAAGCGATGACGGAGAAAACGGCACAGGTATTCAGGGGAATGAAGTCATCATTACCCGGGAACAGTTCCGGACAGCAGAGATGGTCTTGGGTAATACGGAAAAGGTGCTGTTTGAAAGTGTTATAAGGCTCAATGGTAATATTGGTGTGCCACCGGACAGCAGGGCCAGGGTGCGTATTATGATGCCCGGTTTCGTTAAGCGTATATATCGGGTTGAGGGTGAATATGTGCGTTCGGGTGAAACCATTCTGACGCTCGAGAATACGGATTATATACAATTGCAGCAGGATTATCTTGAAGCCTTTTACAGTCTGAGTTACCTTAAGGCCGAGTACGACCGTCAGAAATCACTGATCAGCGATAATATTACTTCAGAGAAGAATTACCTGAATGCGGAAAGTGAATATGAAAAGATCCTGGCAACATTTGAAGGACTGGAGGAAAAGCTCAAACTCATCAGTCTTGATCCCGAACAGGTAACCCAGGGAAATATCGTTTCAGAGATCAGCATCCGTGCACCCATTACAGGATATATAACAAAACAGGAAGTGACCCTGGGTATGTATATCGAATCTCAGGATGCTGTTGTTGAAATAGTGGACAACAGGGATCTTCAACTCAGACTGACAGCGTTTGAAAAAGATGTTTCCCGGATTGAACCGGGACAAACCATCCGATACCGGAAAGCTGATGCACTGGATGAATGGCATATGGGCGCAGTTACAATGGTTGGAAAATCCGTGGCTCCTGAGGCCAGAACCATCCCCGTATATGGCAGGATCAGGGATGAAGATAAAGATGCCTTTATGGATGGTATGTATGTTGAAGCCGAAATCATAACACAGGGCAGAGAAGCTTACGGTTTGCCAAATGAGGCAATACAGCAGGAGGAAAATAAACACTTCGTTTTTGTAATAAAAGCTGAACAGGATGATGAAATCCTGCTTGAAAAACGATATGTAAATGTTGGTCAGGTCACGGAAACCCATACAGAGATCATCACGGAAACTGCCATAGCGGATATCCTGATTGAAGGTACGTTCAATCTGACGATTGAGTAGTCAATATACAAATAATTCTTTTACTTCATGATTTCCTGACTTTTATGTTGTAACTTGTGTATTGAACTTAAAGAAAACCAATTACCTCAAAATCAAAATTTTACGATCAACCTTCTGAATCCTGCTAAAATAAAATGTAACTTTTAATTTTGAATCATACCCAGGTACTGTAAAATGAAAAAATTACTTCTGGCAATCATTGTAACCACGGGAATTGTAACCATGGTAAAAGGACAGAATGCGCTGCTGGATGAATATATCAGACAGGGCATCAAAGTGAATCACGAGCTTGAACAACAGAGGATCGGATATCAGATCAGGCTGTCAGAATACCATGAAGCCCGCGGAATGTATCTGCCCGGCATCAGCATCAATGCCAGGTATTCAAGGGCCGGAGGAGGGCGGACAATTGCGCTTCCCATGCGGGATATCTTCGAAGGTTACAGTCTGCTTAACAATTTCGTGAATCCCGGAATAACTCTGGTCACACCTGAAGCATTCAGAAATGAAGAATTCAGGTTTTTACGGGAAACGGAGCATGAAACAAAAATATCCCTGGCGCAACCCCTTTTCAGTACGCAGCTGTTTTACAATATCAGGATCCACAGGGAAATGTCACGTGCGGACCAGAAAGCGCTGGAAGTTTCAACCCGCCAGCTGGTTACAGAAATCCGCAACGCATATTTTTCATATTTGCAGTCCGTTGAATTGTGTTCCTGGCTTCAGGAGGCCAAACAATTGTCTGATGAATTTGTCAGGGTCAACGAACGGCTGCTGGAAAATGACAAGGTGACGGCAGATGCATTGTACAGGGCCAGGGCGGAAAATTCCCGAACAGATCAGGAGATCGCGGAATCCGAGCGGGATAAGCAGCTTGCACGGACTTATTTTAATTATCTTATTGGTCAATCCGCTGATAGTCCTATCCTTATTAATGATTCAATTGACATCATTCAGGCCTTTTCCACACTCGATGAGGTTGCTGACGCGGCCTGCTCAAAACGTGAAGAGCTGGGTCAGATTGACATCCTGGATGAAGTGGCGGATTACAGCGTCAGAATGTCCTCTGCAAACAGGCTTCCTACATTGTTTGCAGCTGCCGATTACGGATTTCAGGGAGAGGATTACCGGTTTACGGGAGAGTATGATTATTTTCTTGCATCGGTGGTCTTACGCTGGGATCTTTTTGAAGGATTTCAGAACAGGGAAAAATTGCAGCAGGCAAGACTTGACAGAAAAAGACTTGAAAACAGCAGACAGGATGTGCTGAAAAGGATTGAGATTGAGGCAACGGACGGTTGGTATGGATACCGGTCGGCCACTCTGGCAATGGAAACCTCCGTTATTGAGGAAGCAGCCATGAGGAAAGCTTTCGATATCATAAAACGCAAATATGAAAACGGACAGTCGGCTTTGCTCGAATATACAGATGCACGGACACAGTGGTCGCAAAGCATGATGAACCGTATCATAAAAAAATATGATTATTATATTGCTTATTTTGATCTGTTAAGGATCACAGCGGTCGAAAATATTAATCCGTATTACAACAGCACTTTACCATGAAATGTATCCTGTCATCACTCATCATGCTGTTTTTGCTGTCTTCATGCAACAGGCAGCCGGATCAGCAGGTAACGGTCAGTCCCCCGGAAGTTATCGTTACAGTGATTCATAAAACGTATACCGGGATTCCGTTGGTCGCTGCGGGAAGGATCACCACCCGGGATGAAATCAAACTCAGCTTTAAAAAAGGCGGCATTATTGAAAATGTGTTCGTTCAGGAAGGTGAAACTGTGCAGAAAGGACGGCTACTGGCGCGGCTGAAACAGGACGAGTTTACGGCTGCAAGGACACAGGCAGAACTGGCATTTGGTAAAGCACAGCGTGATTTTGAAAGGGTCAGCAACCTGTACCGTGACAGTGTGGCAACCCTGGAACAGTATCAAAATGCCCGGACAGCACTTGAAATTGCGGAACAAACGCTTGCCAGCACCTTATTTAATACCAGTTACACTGAGATCAGGGCACCTGCAAACGGAAAGATCCTGAAAAAACTTGCCAGTCCAGAAGAAATTACAGGCGAGGGCATGCCGGTGATCCTGTTCGGATCGACAGACAGTCAATGGGTATTGCAGACAAGCGTTGCCGACAGGGATGTTGTTCGTTGTGATCTGGGAGACTCGGCTGTGGTATATCTGGATGCATGGCCCGGTACAACTTTCCCGGCTGTGGTGACGGAGATCAGCGGCATGGCGGATCCTTATACCGGAACATTTGACATTGAGCTGATGCTGGACCGGAACGAAAAGCGCATGGCAACAGGACTGATCGGAAAGGCCTTTGTATATCCTTCAGATCAGTCGTGGTACTGGATCATCCCGACAGGAGCCCTTGTGGAAGGGGACGGACGCCAGGCCCGGATTTATGAGGTAAGGGACCGTAAGGTTGTCAGCATTTCCGTACAGGTTGAGGCAGTAAGGGGCGATTTTATTTATGCCAGGGACATTTCCGGGGATTCCCTGTTTATAATTACCGAAGGTCATCAGTTTATATCGGATGGTATGACTGTTCAACCAGTGCCGGATCGAAAATGAATCCAAATGATCTTTTAAATACAAGGCAATGAATCTTCCCAAACTGGCTTCGGACAATCATCAGTTTGTGCTGATCATCTTTCTGCTGCTTACCTTCATGGGCATTCAGGCTTTTTTTACCATGCCCCGGACTGAGGATCCTCCTTTAACATTACCCGGAGCGAGCGTGTTTGTCATCCTGCCGGGAGCAAGTCCCGAAGATCTCGAGGAGCTCGTCGTAAATCCCCTGGAAGAAGCTATGAATGAGCTCGAAGATATCAAACGCATAGAAACCACCATAAAAGACGGAATTGTAAGCATCTCAGTCGAATTTATCTTTGGAACGGATGCTGCGGATAAATACAGCGAGGTCGTACAGCAGGTTAATGCAGTCCGGAGCAGTCTTCCTGAAGAAATCTACAACATCACGATCAGCAAATGGAGCAGCAGTGACGTGAATATCCTGCAGCTTGCATTTGTTTCCGATTCAGTTGAATACAGCATTCTTGAGGAATATGCCAAGAGGCTTAAAAAGGACATCGAGCAGATCAGCGGAGTGAAATCGGTCGATATCTACGGCCTGCCTGATCAGGAAATCAGGGTTTCACTGGATTTTGCGAAAATGTCCATGATGAACATTTCCCTTGATCAGGTGGGGAATGCAATTGTCAGCAACAACCTGAACATTCCCGGAGGAAAGATCCGTTCAGGGGATGCAAGCTTTACGGTCAGGACCAGCGGTTCATACGAAACCCCGGAAGAAATCAGGAATACGGTCGTGGGATCATATGAGGGACGCCTCATCATTCTGGGCGATGTTGCCGGTGTGGATTATGACTATAAAGATGAGACCTGGATTACACGGTTTAACGGGCACCGTGCCATTTTCCTCGCAGTGAAGCAAAAGGAAGATGTCAATATTTTCGACATTGCCGACCTGATCCACCAGACTGTTGACACGGCAGGCAGGAATACAGGTGAAGGTGTTGAGCTTATGACGGTTTTTGACCAGTCGGCAAGCGTTAAGGAGCGGATCAACGGATTTCTGATGAATCTGATGCAGGGTATGATCATTGTGGGCATTCTGATCTTTTTTTCACTGGGATTCAGGGTTTCATTACTGGTGATACTGGCCGTGCCACTGTCCATAGTAATCGGACTGGGACTGGTGGATCTTGCCGGATTCGGATTGCAGCAGATATCCATTGCAGCCCTGGTCATTACACTGGGTATGCTGGTCGACAATTCAATTGTAATTACAGAGAATATTGAGCGCTTTATACGGCAGGGTATTGATCCGGCGAAAGCTTCCATGGAAGCTACCGGTCAGCTGTTTTTTGCTGTTCTGAGTGCTACATTAACCACCCAGCTCGCTTTCCTTCCCATAATCATGATGCCTGACAGGTCGGGTAAGTTTGTCCAGAGCCTGCCGGTAACCGTAATTCTGACACTTTTTGCTTCCCTGCTGATCGCTGTAATCCTGACACCCTACCTGGCAGGGATCTTTCTGAAACCAGCTTCCGGAAGGGCAGATTCTTTGCCCATAAAGAGATTACTCAATGCGGTCATTGAAGGTCCTTACTCCCGAATCCTCAGAGTCGCTTTAGATAAGCCATGGCATACGATATTCATAACTTTTCTTACCTTCTGCTTATCGCTGGGACTGATTGCCGTTATTGGCATATCGTTCTTTCCGAAAGCTGAAAAGAACCAATTTCTGATCCGCATTGCTGTTCCCGAGCAATCTGATATCCACAGGACTGATGCCGCAGCAAGGACGGTGGAGCAGATTCTGGATACCATACCACTGGTGAAAAGGTACGCAACCAATGTGGGACACGGGAATCCACGCATATATTACAATATTGTACCGGCGCAGGAGCAAAGGAATTTTGCGGAGATCTATGTGGAACTGGAATATTTTAAAGTGAAGGAATTTGATGATCTGATCGCACGTCTGAGGAGAAAATTCAGCTCTTTTACATTTGCGCGTGTTGAAATCAAGGAGCTTGAGCAGGGTTCGCCGATTGAAGCACCTGTTGTGGTCAAGATCACAGGTGAAAATACGGGTACTTTGATCAATATTGCGGGAAAGGTTGAAGAAGAGCTCAGGAAGGTACCGGGTGTTATCAATATTGACAACCAGATTAAAAAGATCAGTACCGATCTGAAGATCGTCATCAATAAAGATAAGGCAGGAATGTTGGGCGTGCCTGTTTCGGATATTGACAGGACCGTCAGGGCCTATATTGCCGGTCTGCCGGTATCAGAATTCCATGGTTCGGAAGGCGAGGAGTACGATATTGTACTGAGAATGCAGAAAGGGGATTCCATAGCTGTTGAAGACCTGTCAAACCTTTATGTTAAATCACTGCAAAACCGCTTTATACCGCTGACTCAGCTTGCTGAAATCATATTCGAACCTTCTTCGGGAATCCTGATGCATTATAACCTGATGCGGTGTGCTACCATTACGGCGGATATCCAAAAGGGACATTTCCTGGATGATGTGATCGGCGGGATCGATCCCTGGCTGCAGGCTTATCCCTGGCCTGACGGATATGAATATTTCTTTGCCGGTGAACTGGAAAGCAGGCAGGAAAGTTTCGGGGGAATGACCAGGGCACTGATCATCGCAGCCTTGCTGATATTCGCTGTACTGGTACTGCAGTTCAGGTCTGTCAGGCAACCCCTCATCATTTTTTCATCCGTGCCGCTTGCCATCACGGGAGCCGCCGTGGCACTCTTCATAACAGGCAATTCTTTTTCGTTCACGGCTTTTATCGGTGCCATAAGCCTTATCGGTATTGTTGTCAACAACAGCATCAT
>JAFGRC010000135.1 GCA_016935355.1 Bacteroidales bacterium | reverse complement strand
GAATCATTCCTGTCCGGCCTTAACATGGCGGGCAAATGTCCTGCCGAATTCCACAAGGTGCTTCTTTTTTTCTTCATCGGGGGAAAACTTGTTGGATATTCCGTCCATGACAACATTCAGTTTAAGTGCACGCAACTGGTTTTCGATGATTTTTACAGCCTCTCCGCTCCACCCGTAGGATCCGAAAACAGCCGCTTTTTTGCCTTTGTCACGTATGGGATTCATGACTGAGAACATTTTATATACCGGTAATAAGGTGTTCTGGTTGATTGTGGGTGATCCGATCAGTATCGACTTACTGCGGACAAGCAGTGTTTCAAGATCTCCTAAACTGATGTTTTCAATATCAACAAGCTCAATTTTATAATCAACCTCCTGCCGGATGCCTTCAGCTATCGCTCCGGCCATTTGTTTTGTATAGCCGTACGCAGATATGTAGGCTATTAAGATTGTGTTATCATGGTATTGGGTACTGGATATATATGCTTTAGCATATTTTTCGGTCAGTTGAATCTTTTCTTCCCAGGTGCTCCGTAAAATAGGTCCGTGACCCGGACATACAGCCCGAATCTTTAACGGCCGTATTTTTTCAATGGCTTTGAGCATGAATTGACTGAATGGCTTCAGAATAACGTCAAAATAATAGGTGAATGAATCCGTATAGTCACCGGTCAGGTCGTCGAACATCTCATCGTGACAATAATGTGCTCCAAAAGAATCGCATGTAAATAAAAACTGATCCTCTTCAAGATATGCATAAATTGAATCGGGCCAGTGAAGATTGGGCGCACTGATAAACCTGATGGTTTTGTTGCCCAGATCCAGCACATCGCCATCTTTAACGGGCTGCGAACGGAACGGTTTGTTTATCATTTCCTGAAGGTAGTTTATCGCCGCCCTGCTTCCATAAACAACAGCATCAGGAGACAGTTCAAGCAGGTATTTTAAACATCCTGAATGGTCAGGTTCCGTATGCGTCACAACAATGTTGCTGATTTCCTCCGGATTGACTACTTTTTTAAGCTTCCGGAAATATTCTTCCTTAAAGGTTGCTTTAGCCGTATCGATAAGAGTCTTTTTGTCTGCATCAATAAAATAGGAATTGTAAGTCGTGCCATACCGGGTTTCCATCACAATGTCAAAGGATATGATGTTGCGGTCGGGTATGCCAACCCAGCTGACATCTTTATTGATGTTAATTATTTTCTGATCCGTCATGTAATTATGATTTAGTCGCATCATGTGCAAAAATAAGAAGTTTTGGCCCGAAAAATTCACAATTTCAAATATTAAAGAGTCACTCAGTATAGCGGCATGCTGTCTGTCGAAAAATAACAAACCGTTAAGCAACTTATTAATAAGTGATTGGTCCTGAAATCGAAAACAAATCAACGATCAGGGAGTAATTACAGTATATGCTGCCAATTGATACTCCTGCAACAGGATAAGATTTGATTTTGTAATTTTTTAAAAGTATCTTCATGATGATAATTTGCCGGATGAAATTTTTTCTTTACCTTAATAGCATTAAAACAGACCCTTGAAAAGAAATATTTTCCAAAGGATTTTCTTTTTTTACTATGACGGCTTTCGCAGCATGACCATAGGTAAAAAGCTTTGGATTATCATCCTGATTAAACTTTTCATCATGTTCGTCATATTAAAGATGCTTTTCTTCCCCGATATATTGAAAAAGCATTTCGATTCAGATAAGGAACGCAGCGACTATGTAATCGATCAGCTTTCAAAAAAACAGTAATTATGTTGGAAAACGTAGATTTATCACTGGTTAACTGGTCGCGTGGACAATTTGCACTTACAGCCATGTACCACTGGCTTTTTGTCCCGCTGACCCTGGGCCTGTCATTCATCATTGCAATTATGGAAACGATATATGTCCGGACAGGCCGTGAAGAATGGAAAAGAATGGTCAAATTCTGGATGACGCTTTTCGGAATCAATTTTGCCATTGGTGTGGCAACAGGACTGATCCTGGAATTTGAATTCGGTACAAACTGGTCGAATTACTCCTGGTTTGTCGGTGATATTTTCGGTGCTCCTCTGGCTATTGAAGGCATCATGGCTTTTTTCCTGGAATCAACATTTATCGCCATCATGTTTTTTGGCTGGAACAAGGTCAGCAGGAAAGCGCATCTTGTCTCCACCTGGCTTGTAGCAATAGGAGCAAATTTATCAGCACTCTGGATACTGGTCGCAAACGCCTGGATGCAACTTCCCGTTGGCATGCAGTTTAATCCGGAAACCGCACGCAATGAAATGCTGAATTTCTGGGATGTATTTCTGTCACCTGTGGCTGCAGATAAGTTCATACACACCATAACCTCCGGATTTGTGCTCGCTTCCATTTTCGTCATCGGTATCAGTTCATGGTTTATCCTCAAGCGCAGGGAATTGTTTATGGCCAAACGCAGCATCCTGATTGCGTCGGTATTCGGACTAATCTCATGTACCGTGCTAATATTATCAGGTGACAGCTCTACAAGACATATCGCAAGAATTCAGCCAATGAAATTTGCAGCGCTGGAAGGACTGTACGACGGCCGGGAAGGCGCCGGTCTGGTCACGATCGGAATTTTATCAAAAGACCCGGATGATCTGTCCGGCAGGAATAT
>JAFGRC010000134.1 GCA_016935355.1 Bacteroidales bacterium | reverse complement strand
GTGAATTATTCTGACGACAAAGAAAAGCTAATATTTTAATGCGCTTCGCTTTTAAAATATAGTCTTTTCTAAGTCGGGGTTAATCTGCATTATTATAATGCTTTAATAGAAACTTATGAATAATGCAGGTTAAAAAGTGTTTGAAGAAGCGTTTGGAATTGACAGACAAAATATAACCCTAAAATAAGAAGTTATGAGAAAAGTTCTGTGCGTTTTGTGCATGATAATGTTCCTGTTCTTTTCCTGTGAAAAAGATGAGGATCCGTTGCAAACCATGAAAAAAATCAACATCACCAAAACCACCGGCGAAATCATTGCCGCAGATAATGCTTTCGGACTGGAACTCTTTCAGAAGGTTCTTGCAGGTGATGCCGATGCGAAAAATGTTTTTGTTTCTCCCACCAGCGTTGCAATGGCGCTGGCAATGACATACAATGGTGCGGACGGAGAGACCAGAACTGCGATGGAACATGCGCTGAAGAAAAACGGCTTCACCGTTGAGGAGATCAACACCAGCTATAAAAGTCTGATAGAAGCGCTCGTTTCGGTCGATCCGAAAGTGCTGTTTGAAATTGCAAATTCGATCTGGTACCGGCTGGATTTTACCGTTTTGCCTGATTTTGTCAGCGTGAATCAGGAATACTATGATGCAGAAGTAAGCGCACTCGATTTCAGTCTGCCTTCTGCTTCTGAAACAATCAACGGATGGGTGGCCGATAAAACACATGATAAAATAACAGAGATCATTCGGGATATCCCCGGGGATGTGGTCATGTACCTGATCAATGCAATTTATTTCAAAGGGATCTGGCAGTACGAATTTGACGATGCAGATACCCATGATGATGTATTTAAGCTGAAAGACGGGAGTCCGGTTGCGGCACCGTTCATGCAACAGGAAGCGCCTTTGCCTTATGCATCAAATGAGCTGTTTTCCATGATCGAGATGCCTTACGGCCAGGGGAATTATAATATGGTCGTCATATTGCCGCAAACAAGCCATACAACGGATGAGGTTGCGGCGTCACTCACGACTGAAAACTGGGAAAGCTGGCTGAATGCGCTGACGGAACAAAAAGTACTGGTTCAACTGCCTAAATTTAAGTTCGAATACGAAAACCTCTTGAATGATGAACTTTCGGTGATGGGAATGGGAGTGGCATTTACGCCTCAGGCTGATTTTTCGAAAATAAACGGATCAGGCGGCATATGGATCTCAAGGGTCATTCATAAAACCTTTGTTGAAGTGAATGAGGAAGGTACGGAAGCGGCTGCAGTAACAGCTGTTGAAATGGTTGAATCCATCGGTCCGGGACCTGATTATGTTTTATTCAGGGTCGACCGTCCGTTCATTTTTGCCATCCGGGAAAAGTATACCGGAACGATCATTTTCATAGGATGTGTTCAGGATCCTTTGTCCCGGACGAATAAATGAACGTTGATAAATAACAATTTCAGATAGCGTTTGGCGTTTTGCGTCCCGCATTTCAGGTTCCGCGCTTGGCGTTCCGCCTTCGGCGTTCGGAGTTCCGGATTCTGCATTTCACATTCCGTGCTTCACGTTTGGGGTTCCGCGTTCCGCAGTCCTTTTCAAGGTTCAATTTTTTTCGCCCTGAGCATTTCCCGCTTGCCCGGAGGGCCCGGTAAGGTTTCCAATTGAAACCCCGTTGCTTTAATGTTTCTCTTCACCTCACCCTGAACACAATATGTTACCAGGATGCCACCGGGATTCAGCATGGTGTAAATCTTTTCAAAATTATCCTTCCGCCACATTTCAGGTTGCTTTGCTGGAGCGAAAGCATCAAAGTATACAATGTCATAATGAAATCCCGGATTAAAGACCAGGAAATCAGCTTTTATTTTATGAAGAATGAATCGTTTGTCTATGTGAACACAGGAATCCCAGGGGGCCCGGTGCAGTTTATGAAAAATTTCGACGGTAGTGCGACCGGGGAGCAGATCGGCATAATTCAGCAAATGAATGAGTTTTTCATCCAGCGGATGATCCTCAATAGTGTGGTAAACAGTGGTGCAGTTATTTTTAGCTGTTGCGATAAGTGTTAACAGTGCATTGAGTCCGGTACCGAATCCGACTTCAAAAACCGTGACAGCCTTGTATCCGCTTAAGCAGTCGAAGCCGGCCCGGATAAATACATGCATCGACTCGGTTAGTGCACCGAAAGTCGAATGGTAATGTTCATTCAGTTGGGAAAAGAAAACCGTATGAGAGCCATCAGCGGTCGTTCGGATGTGCAAAGGTTCTGACATGGTGATGTCGTTAATATGATCATGCCGTGAATATATTTTTGTCGCGTGGTCTGGCAACATCAACCCTTTCGCCTTATTGTCGCCTGAACCGGACTTCAATGCATTGTTGGATTTTGGTTGATATCTTGCCAAAGCCTTTTCATATTATTGCCTAAATTTGCTATGGTGAAGATATCATAAAAACGGGGATATTCGTTTTATTAATAATTATCTGATTGATGGATAACCGAAAGAACTTGACACGAACTTTAACGGTACTGTTGCTGGTGATTTCCCAGGGAATGCAAAATGGCTTGTCCGGGCAACAGAACAGGGCTACCATAACATTCGCCGAAAAGGAATTCAATTTTGGTACGTTCAGGGAATCCGACGGCACCGTATCGCACACTTTCCTGTTTATGAACGACGGTGATCTTCCCTTGATCATAAACAATGTGATATCTTCGTGCGACTGTACGGTGTCCGACTGGCCGCGTGAACCGGTGATACCCGGACAGGCCGGCATGATCCGGGTTCATTACGATCCGGAGGGCCGGCCGGGATCATTTACGCGTGCCGTTGTGGTGAACAGCAATGCTGAAACACCGGTTGTGAACCTGGTCGTCAGGGGTGTCGTGATACCGGTTGCCCGGATTGAGGAAGTATATCAATACAAAATCGGTGATTTAAGACTCGAAACAATTTATGCAGCATTTGGTGAAATCTATAAGGGCAATACGGGTAAACAGATGATCGGGGTCTACAATGCCTCAGATGATGCGGTCCTGCATATCAATTTTCCGGATTTACCCGCACACATCAGGGCCGCTGTTGACCCTGAAATTCTGGAGCCGTTGCAGGAAGGTATCATCGAGCTGGAATACCTGACCGGTGAACTGGATGACTGGGACTTTGTGGTGGACCGACTGGCTGTGAATCTTAACGGTAAAACAATTCAGGGCTATTCACTGAACGTGACGGCAAACATCCGGGAAGATTTCTCGGGATTGACGGGTGAAGAGTTGTCGCAGTCCCCACTTGCAAGTTTTGATGATGCGGTTTTCAATTTTGGTGTCATCGGTGAAGAACAGCCGGTCAGCCATGATTTTATTCTTACCAATTTGGGCAAAAACGATTTGTATATCCGCAAGATAAGTGCAAGCTGCGGATGTACGGCCGTGCAACCGGAGACAAAGATGGTAAAACCGGGTGCATCGGCCAGAATTACTGCTGTTTTTGACCCGAAAGGGCAGGGTGGGAATCAGAAAAAGGCCATAACTGTGATCACAAATGATCCGAAACATTCAAAAACCATACTCTGGATAGAGGGAATGGTTGAGGTTGCATCCGGAAATGTCAATGATGTCATGATACCCTATCCCCCTGACTTATGAAAGGTATACCTGGTGATAAAAATACTGACACCACTCCCGGCTCAGACAAACCATCCGATGTCAGCGAGGAATCCGTCAGGATCTTTAAAAAAAGAAAACGTACACCGCTCTCGGTTGATGAATATGTTGAAGGTATCCTTTCGGGGAACCGTACGATACTGGGCAAGGCCATCACATTGATCGAAAGTTCATTGCCGGGCCATATGGATCAGGGACAGGAGATCATCGAGAAATGCCTGCCTGATGCAGGGAGGTCCATGAGGATTGGCATCACGGGCATACCCGGAGCCGGCAAAAGCACTTTCATTGAAGCACTGGGACTTGAGCTTGTAAGAAAACAACACAGACTTGCCGTACTGGCGGTAGACCCCAGCAGCGAGCAGTCCAAAGGTAGCATCCTGGGAGATAAGACCAGGATGGAGCACCTTTCTGCCGATGCCAATACCTTTATCAGGCCGTCACCTTCTGCCGGATCTCTGGGCGGCGTTGCCCGCAAAACAAGGGAAGCCATCATTTTGTGTGAAGCTGCCGGTTATGATACGGTTTTTGTTGAAACTATCGGAGTGGGACAAAGCGAGATCGCCGTACATTCGATGGTCGATTTCTTTTTGTTATTGATGCTGGCCGGGGCGGGAGATGAGTTGCAGGGGATCAAACGCGGGATAATGGAAATGGCCGACTGCATCGCAATTACGAAAGCCGACGGTATGAATGCCGTAAATGCTGAAAGGGCCAAAGCGGAATATGAAAGGGCTTTGCATCTTTTCCCGCCAAAGGAATCGGGATGGGTTCCCAAGGTATTCACATGCTCAGCGATCAACGGGACAGGCATCAATGAAATATGGAATGACATCACAGATTACAGAAAGCACGCTCTTTCAAACGGTTTTTTCGAGGCCAGAAGAAAGGAACAGTCACGTTACTGGATGTATGAGACCATTAACCAGAGTCTGAGAGAAAGTTTCTATCATGACCAGGAGGTGCAAAGGCTTCTGGAGGATTTTGAAAAAAAAGTGCAGAAAGGTGAAATAACACCTTTTGTCGCCGCAAAGATCCTTTTGAAAAAATATTTTAAACGGCGCGGAACACATTAAACAATGAGTGAACATCGTACGTTGAGTTATTATGCTGATTTGAAATATATTTACACTATTTATTCATTTAATATCACGCAAAGATGAAATATGATCTGATCATAATCGGCAGCGGTCCCGGTGGTTATGTGGCAGCAATCCGGGCTTCACAGCTGGGCCTGAAAGTTGCGGTTGTCGAAAGGGCAGAACTGGGGGGCATATGCCTGAACTGGGGATGCATCCCGACAAAGTCATTGTTAAAAAGCGCACAGGTATATGAGTATATAAAAAGTGCCGGTGATTACGGGATCCAGGTTGAGAAAGTCCGCCCCGACCTGGCAAAAATTGTGGAACGAAGCCGTGCAGTCGCCCAGGGTATGAGCAAAGGTGTTCAGTTTTTGTTTAAAAAGAACAAAATAGACCATGTCGGTGGTTCCGGATATTTAAAGGACAAGCAGACTGTTTTCGTAAAAGGTGCAGATCAGAAGGAAACGGAAATAAAGGCCAGCCACATCATCATTGCAACAGGAGCAAGGTCAAGAGAACTGGCAAACCTGAAACAGGACGGTAAGAAGATCATTGGCTACCGTGAAGCAATGACGCCTGAAACATTGCCGGAAAAGCTGGTTGTTGTAGGCTCGGGAGCCATTGGCAGTGAATTCGCTTATTTCTATAATATCATGGGAAGTAAGGTAACACTGGTTGAGTTTATGCCCAATGTATTGCCGCTTGAGGATGAGGAAGTCTCCAGACAGATGGAAAGGTCTTTCAAAAAAGCAGGTGTGGAGGTCATGACTTCCTCCACGGTGGAATCGGCAAATGTTAGAGGCAAAAAGATTGAAGTTTCAATCAAAACGTCAAAAGGTGTTGAAAAACGCGATGCCGATGTTGTCCTGTCAGCTGTCGGTATTACGCCAAACATTGAAAATATGGGTATTGAAGATCTTGGGATCGGGCTGGACGGAAATAAAATAAAAGTGGATGAGTTTTATCGCACCAGTGTCCCGGGAATTTATGCCATCGGGGATGTGATCCCCGGTCCGGCCCTGGCACATGCGGCATCGGCTGAAGGCATCATTTGTGTTGAAAAAATAGCAGGCCGTGATCCGCAACCTTTGAATTATCTTAATGTTCCCGGTTGCACCTATACCATACCTGAAGTTGCCTCTGTAGGTTATACGGAGACGGCTGCAAAAGAAGCCGGGTATGAGATCAGGGTGGGAAAGTTTCCATTCACGGCTTCAGGTAAGGCAAGCGCTGCGGGACATAAAGAGGGATTTGTAAAGCTGATATTTGATGCAAAGTATGGTGAATTACTGGGAGCCCACATGATTGGTAACAATGTAACTGAACTGATCTCGGAAGCGGTCGTTGCAAAAAATCTTGAGTCTACAGGACAGGAAATCATAAGATCCGTTCATCCCCATCCGACCATGTCAGAAGCCATTATGGAAGCAGCTGCGGCAGCATATGGTGAAGTGATTCATTTGTGAACATATACACACAGACTGATCCGCGTCCGGATTGATCATTGAATGTCATTTCTGTATCTATAAGGCTTTGTCAATAATGGCATAAAATTTCTCCCGGTAGGGCAGACTGACGGGTATGAATTTATCTCCGATCACCACCCTGTGGCGGCTGATATAATCGATTTTGCCCAGGGAAATGATGTAGGACCTGTGAATGCGGATGAATTCATCCGAAGGCAGCTTCATTTCTATTGCGGTCATTGACATGAGGGTCAGAATCAGTTTATTCCGTGTAAAGATTTTTATGTAGTCTTTCAGTCCTTCAACAAAAAGTATGTCATCCACATTGATTTTTATTAGCTTATAGTCCGATTTCACGAAAATATGCCGTTGATGGCGGGGATAAATGATGTATTGCCTGATGGATTTTGAGATCATGTTATTTGCCTTGTTTACCGCTTTCAGGAACCTTTCAAAGTCAAAAGGTTTTAAAAGAAAATCCACAATGTCATATTCATATCCTTCCAGGGCATATTCCTTGTAAGCTGTTGTAATAATTACGGCCGGGCTTGCTTTAATGCTGTTGAGCAACTGAATGCCGCTGACTTCGGGTATGTTGATGTCCAGAAAGAGCAGATCAACCTTTTCTTCTTCAATGATCTCCGCAGCTTCAATTGTATTCTCACATTTCTTTAAAAGGTGAAGAAAGTGAATTCTTGAGACATAACTTTCAAGTATCTCCAGTGCTCCAGGATCATCGTCAACAATGAGGCAGTTGATGCGGTTCATATATACCCGGGGAATTTTACGGAAAGATACCAAACCCATTTAACATTCGATTTACCTAAAAGTTAAATTATCTTAAAATCCGGATTTTATATAGAGTGGAGACCCGCAAACAGGATTTACAAATCAGGGTACATCATATGGTTTTGCATGTAAAATCTCATGAGCCCGATTGTATATCGGACCTTTGCGCATTCAATGCGCACTTTTCGAGGAAAATAAAGAGATAAAAGCAGTGTCAAAACGGGCAGGATAAAGATGCAGGTATGATTTAGTCCAGCGCGTTGTACTCATCATTTGGCTTAAATTCCCAGATATCTTCCAGGCGGAAATTTCCGCTCTTGCCCGTCACTACATATGCTTTTGCGTTATTGGAAGTGGAAAAGGCAACTGCATCAGTTCTTGCGGTTCCTTCAAACGTAGTTTTGGCATCCCATGTATCAGTAAGCGGATCATATTCCCATGTGTCAGTCTTTATGGAAGTTGTTGTTCCTGTGGTTATGTAAGCTTTTGATCCGATCACAAATGCGACAGCATTGCTCCGGATGATGGTATATGCATCATCGTAAGCATCATCACTGACATTTGCGATTCTGCGTTTTTCCGTCCATAAACCCGTTGCGGGATTATATTCCAGAAGGTCATCTTCATAAACACCATTGTTAACGCCGGTACAAACATAACCTTTCCCGTTCAGTACAAATGCAACTGCATACATACGCTTGGATCCTGCAATATAATCTTTCTGTTCCCACGTATCCGCTTCGGGATAATATGCCCAGAAATCTTTCAGATAACTACCGTCGAAACCTGTACCGACATATCCTGTTGTGTCTATGGCCAGAGCGACAGCTCCGTACCTTGCTGTGCCCGGAAAATCTGTCTTCTGTTCCCAGGTATTCGTTACCGGATCATAGGCCCACAGATCTTTGAGTCTGTTTACGCCGTTAAAACCTGTTCCGACATAACCTTTCCCTTTCAATGAAAAAGCAACGGCACGGTACCTCGGCTCACCCGGGAAATCGGCTATTTGTTCCCAGTTGTTGCGTGAAGGGTCATATTTCCAAAAATCATTCAGAACATTATTGTCTGCATCAATTCCTCCGCCTGCATATCCATACTCTCCAATGGTAAATGATACAGCAAAGGCTCTGGCAGAACCGGGCATATCTGAAAGCTTAACCCAGTTTCCCAGCAATACTTCTGTCTCTTCTTCTTTGGAGCAGGAGGTTATCATTGTTGCAAACAGTGCCAGTATTAAACAATTTCTTATTATTTTCATGCGTATAAAATTTAGTTTTTAGTGGTAGTATGGATCCCTCGATAAACCCCGGGACGCTCAGCAAAGTTAATTTAATTTATGCTTCTTTTCGTAAAAAACCAATTCAGCAAACATAGAGACGAGTAAAGGATTATTAAAATGTTTTAGATATAGTATACAAAAACAAAGATGAAATTATATATTTTATCTACCAATTTGCATCTACCCTTTCTTTTAACTATTTTGCAGGCCATTTTATTTTACCGGTGTCAGATTGATATATACAATTATAGATAAAAACAATAAAACTGTCGACAAATACCTTAGGAATAGTATAATTTATTTTTATACCCTTCCGGGCGTAGCTTATTTTGCTAAGTTTAAATATGCATATTTATGGCAAGGCATTTTTTCTTTTTCTTGATTATTTCAGTTTTTGCTTTTGGATGCAATGATGACGACCTTGTTTTTGAAATCGGAGGAAAATATGTAGATGAGAATATGCATATTCTGTTTACCGATACATTGAGTGTCCACAGTTATACGGTGAAATGGGATTCTCTGATCACTTCAGGTTATAGTACTTTCCTTTCAGGGAAATACCGGGACAGTGTTTTTGGAAATATTTACTGCAGAAGTTTTGCCGCGGTCAAGCTTCCCACAGTTACTGCTGCAATACCGAAAGATGCTGTATTTGATTCGTTGCACCTTATACTGATATATACCGGCTATTCAATTGGAGATACAGCCAAACCACATACGATAAGGGTGCACAGACTGGAAGAAAAACTCGATGGAGGTGAGGGAGATAATCTTTATAACACCTCGTCATTTGCATATGATCCCATTCCATACGGAGAGGTTGTATTTAAACCCCGTCCGTCAGGTCAGGATTCAGTAAAGATCAGATTGCCAGATGCCTTTGGGCAGGAGTTGTTTGATGCCTTCAAAAATAAAAGTGAAATTGTTTCTGAACAGTCAGTTTTTGAAAACTATTTAAAGGGACTTGTCATTGATTACGATGAATCCAATGAGTCGGTTCTTGCATTTCATGCTGCAGATACAATCCCTTTCATGCGGTTGTTTTATCATTATACCGATCTGGATGTGGTTCGGAAGAAAATAGGATTTTTAATCTACGACAGAAATCTGCAGTTTAACCAGATCACAGGTACAGATATTGGTTTTGAACTTCCGGAAGGGCAGAGGGATAAACTGTCAGCACAGGAAACTGGAAACACTACGTATATACAGGCAGGAACGGGTTTCTTTACAAGAATTGAAATACCTTATCTGAAGAATATCCTGGAATTGAGCAGCAATCTGGAAGTACTGAAGGCGGAACTTATTCTGGAACCGCTCAGCAACTCCTATACCAGAAAATCACTGCCATTGGAAATATCCGCTTATGAAACAGACAATGGGAATAATTTTGTTACCCCGCTAACCGACAAATTTGGCCAAATTCAGATTGCGAACCTTACCATTGACGATATTTTCTTCGAAGATACCCGATACCGGTTTGATGTAAAGGACTTCATCAAGGCCAAACTGATTGAACAGACCGATGATGTTCCTTCTCTTCTGGT
>JAFGRC010000133.1 GCA_016935355.1 Bacteroidales bacterium | reverse complement strand
TGTTAGGTATAAGCAAAGAATAGCACTGTGCAAAGATTTACTTTCACAAAAAAGAAGATTATCTTTGATATATGAAAATAAAAAAAGAGCATATTGATTTTTGGTTAACCCAGGCTAATGACGATTGGACGGCTGTTGATACCCTATTCAAGGGACGCAACTATTTGTAGTCATTGTTTTTTGCACATTTGGTTATTGAAAAAATATGTAAAGTCTTATGGATTAAGCATAATGAAGGAAATGTACCGCCCAGAACGCACAATTTGATTCATTTGCTTTCAGCTACACCCTTAGAGTTGGATGATGAAAAAAGTGAGTTCATGTTAAGTTTAAACCGATTTTAATTAGAGGGGCGATACCCTGATTATTTAACAAAAATGCATACTATTTGTAATGAGTCATTTACAGCTTCAATGATTGATGAAACAAATAAATTGAGATTATGGTTACTAGAGAAAGCGCAATAAATACAGCAAGATCATTCATAAATGATTGCCAGTTAAACGGATTGACTTTTCACAAGGTGTTATTGTTTGGTTCAGCTGCAAAAAACACGACACATGAGTGGTCTGATATTGATTTATTATTAATTTCCGACCAATTCAGCGATAATGTTTTTGAGAATTTAAAATTATACTCAAAGATTAATATTAAATATCCTGTAATTGAAACTCATCCTTACCCAACTAAATATTATTTTGAGGGAGATGATTTCATTAAGGAGATCAGCAAAGAAAGTATTGAAATATTGCCTGCACCTGACACCCGGAATAGATAATAAGGATACTGAATATGAAACGCCGGCGCATGTATGTTTGTACTCCGGCGGGTTATGAAAACAGTTCGGAACGCTACCCTGTGTTCTAACTGTTGCATGGTGGCGGGGGTGATGAGGATACATGGGCCAATATGGGCTGCACACCTTATATACTGGATAATCTGATTGCACATGAAAAGGTTGAGCCCATGATCGTGGTGATGACCAACGGCAAATACAACAAGGTAGCTTCACAGCACATTGTAACGCCTCCCCCTTCGGATTGGAGCCAACCGGGACCTTCCGGAATCAGAAGAAACATCCTGAAATTTCCAGAAAGTCTGGCGAAAGATGTGATTCCTTTTGTTGACAAGACTTTCCGTACCAAAAGTGACCGCGAAAACAGTGCCATCGCCGGTTTGTCTATATGTGGTGCGCAGACATTATATACCGCTTTTTGAAAAACCAGTTCTTCGCAAATCATCCTCGTTAGCTGCTTCAAAATGTAGCGTTGTTAAATCATAGAAAACAATGCTGATCTCTCCTCCAAGGACCGCTTTGGTATGTTCAAAGGCAATCTGTTCAACCTACTCCTTTAACTGACTATTGAGCTTATCCGGAAAACGATATATCTCACTAATATCTTTGTATACGCCCAGGAATCGTTGGAGATAATCGATTGCTTTCAATTTACTGCCCGGGTGAAATAGCCTGGTGATTACAAGGTGACGAAAAGATCACTTTCTATTTGGTTGAAGCCTATTGAATCGTAAATCGTCCCAAAAATCAACTCTGGCCCAATTACCTGAACCTGAGAGTTCTTCATAGTACTCAGGTAATTCTTTGGTTTTGCATCGTCATGATTTACAAGAAGCGAACCTGAACCTTCAATCTGCTGAAGTTCTTGTCGGGCACCTTGATATAAAAACTCAATTTCCTGTTCTGATTTACCACTTCCGAGAGTCCTTAATACTCTATATTTACCCCTGCTCTTGGAAATAATCCGAACACTGTAAATACCGCTACGATTCCTATTTTTGCGAATAAATAACACAAATATCAGCTTGCAGCACCAAAAATAAATGATTATTAACTCCGGGGCAAGCCCTGGACCCTTATTCCGGGGCAAGCCCCGGTGAACCGAGTTTACGAGCTCGGCGAAGCCAATTAAACCACTATGGAAATTATACTATCCGGTATTGCAATTCTCTTAGCGTAAATATCACATTAAGCATGCAAGCTTGTTGTTTCACTAAACAGCTATATCATGCAGTTAACAGCAGAGTTAAAAAAAACTTAGCGTAAAATATACGTTATGTTTGGAGTTTTCCCGATCTCTTTATATTTTAGTCTGGTAATATTTTAGTCTGGTAAAACGCCACTCCATTGCCCGCATTAAATCCTCATATTTCTGTTGACTGTGTCATCCTGGGATTTGATTCCAAAGAACTTAAGGTATTGTTGATTGAAAGGGAGCATATCAATGGCGTTTCACCTGAAGGACATAAACTGAAATTGCCCGGCAGCCTGATCTATAAAAACGAAGACCTTGATAAATCTGCTTACCGCACATTGTTTGAGCTTACCGGACTCCGCGATATTTTCCTGAAACAATTTGCCGTTTTTGGAAATCCAAACAGACTTTCACCACAGGAGGACCTTGACTGGCTCAGGAAAACCACAAACAATTATCAGATCGACAGGGTTGTAACCATAGCTTATTATTCTCTGATCAAACTGACAGAAAGCAACCGGACACCTAAAACCATCTGGTACCCGGTAAAGAATTTACCCGATCTGATATTTGACCACAACCAGATCATTAAAAAAGCCCTGGAGATACTCCGCAATGAAATCCGGTCAAAACCTCTGTGTTTTGAACTGCTGCCCAAAAAATTCACCATTCGCCAGATGCATGACGTATATGAGGCCATACTGGATGAGTCCTTTGACAGCAGGAACTTCAGAAAAAAGCTGAAACCGCTTAAATTTCTAGTTCCATTGCAGGAAAAAGAAAAGGGCGTGAACCACAAACCAGCACAATTGTACCGGTTTGACCGGAAATTGTATTTTAAATACAATAAGAAAAGGAATGGATTTATACTTTAAAAAACAAGGTAAAAGAAGCGTATAATTATGTATTTTCTTGGATATGATATCGGCAGTTCTTCCGTAAAAGCCAGTCTGATCAGTGGAGATAACGGCAAATGTGTTGCGAGTGTTTTTTACCCGGAAACGGAAATGCCCATTATTGCCAGACATCCCGGATGGGCGGAACAGGAACCGGAAATGTGGTGGGAAAACCTGAAACAAGCCACCAGAAACGTGCTGATAGAATCAGCTGTTCATAACACTCAAATAAAGGCGATCGGAATATCATACCAGATGCACGGACTTGTTCTGGTCGACCGGGAGCTCGGTGTGCTGAGGCCTTCGATCATCTGGTGCGACAGTCGTGCCACCGATATCGGCAATTATGCTTTTTTGGACATCGGAAAAGAACATTGCCTTACCAGGTTGCTGAATTCCCCGGGAAACTTCACCGCATCCAAATTAAGGTGGGTAAAGGAGCATGAACCTGAGGTATACGGTAAAATTCATAAGATGATGCTTCCGGGAGATTACATCGCCATGAAACTCACCGGGGAAATCAGTACTACTCCGGGCGGATTATCGGAAGGGATCATGTGGAATTTTAAGGAAAACGGACCGGCCAGGATCATACTGGACTATTACGGAATTGATGAAGGTTTACTTCCGGAAATCACCCCTGCATTTTCAGTCCAGGGTGAAGTAAGCAAATTCGCTGCAAAAGAAACGGGACTTGCACCCGGGACTGCGGTCACATACCGTGCCGGCGACCAGCCGAACAATGCATTCTCGCTGAATGTGCTGCAACCGGGAGAAATTGCGGCAACAGCAGGTACTTCCGGTGTGGTTTACGGGGTAAGTGATACGGTTAAATACGACCCGGAATCGAGGGTAAATACATTTGTCCATGTAAACCACCATTATGATGGACTGACCCGGCTGGGTGTGTTGTTGTGCATCAACGGAACGGGTATCATGAATTCCTGGCTGAGAAAAAATGTTTCCGGTTCCCCCGATTATGATGAAATGAACAAAATTGCGTCAGGCATTCCTGTCGGTTCAGACGGGCTTACGGTCCTGCCGTTTGGTAACGGCGCGGAACGGATGCTGGGCAACAGGAACATCGGAAGCATGATCTCAAATCTGAATTTTAACATCCACAAACAGGGGCACATGCTGCGTGCAGCCCAGGAAGGCATCGCCTTCTCATTTAAATACGGGATGGATATCATGAGCGGGATTGGTATCAGTCCCGCAGTCATCCGCGCGGGCCATTCAAACATGTTCCTGAGCCCGGTTTTCAGAAAAACGCTGTCATCGGTCACAAATTCAATCATTGAGCTTTATAACACGGATGGTTCTGTTGGTGCTGCCCGTGCAGCAGGAGTAGGCGCAGGTTATTATCCTTCCTTTGCGGATGCTTTTGCAGGACTCAAAAGGATTGAAGTTGAGGAACCTGATGTTTCGCACAAGGATCTGTATGAAAATGCTTACCGGACATGGAAGTCAGAACTGGATAAAATATTGAAATCCGATTGAAACCAATCAATACCAATTGAAG
>JAFGRC010000132.1 GCA_016935355.1 Bacteroidales bacterium | reverse complement strand
TCACCCTTTATAATGCGGGCAAATTCCCTGGGAATGCCATATCCTAGTCCCAGATCAGCATCGGGATAATACCCTTCCAGCTTTTTATAATTTTCTCTGAAAACTGCGTAATCTACTGTCGAACAACATTCCGATTCTCCACAACAGGAGGATTCGTAAGTTTAATTATCGTAAAAGTTGAAGTTTTATTCTTGAAACTCAAATTTTATACAGCAGTTCACATTTGACCGGATATAAAACGTGTTCATAAGGGGGATGGGTTATCCTGGGATAGCTGGTTCGGATTGATCATGGCTGGTGCGAAAAGTTTTCGCGGAATCCGGAAGATACCTGTCGTTGATTTTAAGCATTATTTTTGTGTCATAAAAATTTATTTACTTGCAATAAAATCAGTTCAATGGAACAAAAGGGATCACCTCTGACATTAAGTTCTGAAAGTGTGTGGCGTTTGTTGATGCAATATGCTGTTCCGTCGGTAATTGCAATGACAGCTGCATCACTTTACAACATTACGGACAGCATCTTTATTGGTCAGGGAGTTGGGGCACTGGCAATATCGGGACTTGCCATTGCATTTCCTTTTATGAACCTTGCCGCAGCATTCGGATCACTGGTCGGTGTTGGCGCTTCCACACTGATGTCTTTACGGCTGGGACAGAAAGATTACGCTGCCGCAAACAACATTCTGGGTAATGTATTTGTCCTGAATATGATCATGGGTATTACCTATACGTTTGTTGTACTTCTGTTTCTTGATCCGATACTGTACTTTTTCGGTGCAAGTCCACAAACATTGCCATATGCTCACGATTACATGGTGGTGATCTCCCTGGGTAATGTCATAACCCATATGTACCTGGGCCTGAATGCTCTGCTGCGTTCTTCGGGCAATCCCCGGAAAGCAATGTACGCCACGATTTTTTCCGTTATCATCAATATTGTATTCACTCCTTTTTTTATTTTCGTCTTAGGATGGGGGATACGCGGAGCCGCAATTGCAACTGTCTTGGCTCAGGCATCCATGCTGATGTGGCAAATCAGATTTTTCAGCAATAAGGATTATTTCATCCACCTGCAAAAAGGGATTTTCAGGCTGAAACGCAGGATCGTTATGGATTCTTTTTCAATCGGCATGGCGCCGTTTGTCATGAATGCCACTTCGAGCGTAATTATCATACTGATCAACCGAAGCCTGATCAGATACGGGGGCGATCTGGCGGTCGGCGCTTTGGGAATAGCGAGCCGTGTATCATTCCTTTTTATTATGATTGTGATTGGTGTGAATATGGGCATGCAACCCATTGCCGGCTATAACTTTGGTGCCGGACACTATCACAGGGTGACCAAAGTTCTCAGGATGACCCTTATGCTGGCCACGGGTATCATGACAACAGGTTTTCTGATCAGTGAGATCTTTCCGCGTGCGGTTGCTTCAGTTTTTACCCATGATCAGGAACTGATTGATATCGTTGTACCCGCTTTAAGGATCATAATGATGTTTTACCCGATTGTGGGATTTCAGATGGTTACTTCCAACTTCTTTCAGAGCATAGGAATGGCAGGAAAGGCCATATTTATGTCGTTGTCCCGGCAGGTATTATTCTTATTGCCATGCCTGTTGATTTTTCCGCCCCTTTTCGGGGTAAAGGGAGTCTGGTACAGTCTGCCAGCAGCCGACCTGATGTCAAGTCTGGTTGCATCGTATCTGCTGGTAACACAATACCGGAAATTAAATATTAAGCAGTAATTTTGTATAAGTCTTTAACAATCTGACCATGGATGAAAAATTTGTAATAACAATAGGAAGACAAGTTGGAAGCGGAGGCCGGGAGATCGGGGAAAAGCTGGCTGCACAAATGGGTATATCTTCTTATGATAAGGAACTGATCAAAATTGCATCTCAGGAAAGCGGACTGGGAAAAGAATTTTTTGAACAGGTTGATGAAAAAGCTGGTCACAGCATTTTCGGGGGACTTTTGGGCCTGCGCAGTTCGCTGGTGGACGAAATCTATTCCAATCACTATCTGAGTAACGAAACCTTATTTAAAATACAAAGTGATGTCATCCGTGATCTGGCAGGAAAGCAATCATGTATTTTCATAGGGCGATGCGCCGACTATGTTCTGATGGAACATCCGCGTTGCATTAATGTGTTCATCTGTGCGGATTTGGATGACCGGATCAGGCGTATTGCCGGAATAAAAAAGATACCGGAGAATAAGGCAAAGGAGTTTATAGAGAAAACGGACAAGAAACGGGCCGGATATTATAATTATTTCAGCAATAAGGTCTGGGGTGTTGCCGAATCGTATCACTTATGCGTCAATTCTTCCGTTCTCGGTATTGATGAAACTGTAAGCTTTATTCGTCATTTTGTAGAAAAAAGATTTGGATTGTAACAAAGTGTGAGTTGTCATCCTTAAATAAGATGATCTTATGAAGAACTGCAAAGGATTATTACACCTGCAATGTTTATTGGTCATACCTCTCTGATTAAATACAGGGGAAGAGATGTTTTACTTTAATTTACCCATTTTGATCCGGTTATATATATCCATAAATCCCAGTGAATTTAAAAAATATTTAAAATGAGCCCTGGGACTTGGATTCATGGGTTCCTGCAAAACTTCAGGCCATAGTTTTTTTATGATTTTTTTAAAGAACAGATATTTAGGACGAAGCGATAATTTATAACCAACGCTTAAAAACAAACTTACCAGTAGCCTTGAATTGTAAGGGAAAATATCATCCTGAGCAACATCTTTTTCCTGTGTGACCTGAGTTATATAATTGGCACACCGGTCTTCCCAAAAATACAGGTTAATGATGTCAATATTGTTATTCTTGCACATCTCAAGATTTTTGGAAAGCCACTCAGTATAATAATCTATGGCAAAATCGTACTGGCTGACTTCATTTATTTTAGCAAGTAACAATGGAGTTATTTGGAATTTTTTGAATTTATTCTGATTCTCCGGGTAAAATGCCATTATTGCCGGAAGATTGATTTTACCGGAAAAATTCTGGTAATAATTATGAATTATTGGAAGATATCTCGTCACGGCGCGGTAGTGGTTTTCAAAATAAATTCTTTTAAAATCTTCATTAATCGGAATATAAGGATTTACTAGATGAAATTTCAGTCCAAGTTTTGGTAGCAATTTTTGGGGAATACGAATATCATTATTTCTAAGATCCATATCGTAATCCTTATTAATATAGTAAAAAACCTTGTCAGTAAGATCCTTTGTAGCAGCCAGCAACAACCTTGAATCCTTCCCGGCCGTTACAGGTAACATTACATTATATCTGGCAGTGATGCTTTTCATATATCCCTTAATAATTGAAGCACATCTTTCAGCGGCCTCCTCAATATCAATAGGTTGCATTTTTTCACCAGGCCAGTATCTGATAACTTTTGAATTTCCTGCATCAAAGTAATGGTTTGGAAGTACCTGGAATATTTCATCGAATATTGTAATATTTCCAATATTCGGACTATACAACTCCATGTAGTCGTGAGCGTTGTAATATGCAATCTTTGAAGGTATTTTTGTTTCTTTCAGGTTTAATATCCTGGCCAGCAGGTAGGGTTGAGATGCAAACCATACCAGGTCCCTTATTTGCGCATAATAAATCTTACGAAGAGCTATTGCATCGTGTATGAGTTTGAGCTCATGATCATTTTGAAAAATAAGCAGGTACCTTCCGGTGTAATCAGAAAGTTTTTTTGAAAGAGAAATGAAATCAAGTCCGATAAGATCGTTAAGAATGCTCCGATTGTCTTTTTCCGGAATTCGAAAATCAAAAATATCACCCAGCAGAAAGATTCTGTTTTCATTGTTTCTTACTTCAGAAGTCACAAGATCCATATGTACATAAAGTATGTAGTTACTGTTAAGGATGAATTTCTTATGGCTAAAAGGGCAGTCAATTTCCACTGGTGTGATTAGATATTGTCTTCTGTATTTTAGATTTTGAATATCACTAACTTCCATTCGCAATAATATATTTATTAAGAATTTTAATACTGAATTTTTTATGATCACAAGGTTGCATTTTCAACTCAGGCTTTTGATAAAACGGATGTTAGCAACAATTATATTCTAATATGTCAATATTCTATTATACGCTACTCCATATCATTATTTATCGGTTACGTAATTTAACATAGTCTCTTTCCGGTGCCACACTTTTATAAGCAGGTCTGATTATTTTTCCTCTGTTGGCGATCTCTTCCATTCTGTGTGCACTCCATCCTGTTATTCTGGCTACTGCAAACAGCGGGGTAAATAATTCGGGAGGTATGTTCAGCATCTTGTATACAAGACCGGAATAAAAATCAACATTGGCACTGATTCCCTTGTACATTTTCCGATGTTTTGCGATCACCTGTGGAGCCAGCTTTTCTATTCTTGCATAAAAGTCAAACTCTTCAACTGATCCCTTGTCTTTTGCAAGCTTCTCTGCGTATCTTTTTAATATTAACGCTCTCGGATCACTCAGGGAATATACGGCATGACCTATTCCATAAATTAATCCGAGATGATCATAAGCCTGCTTTGACAATATTTTATTAAGATATGAAGCGATCTCATCTTCATCCTTCCAATCCGAAATGTGTTGTTTGATATCTTCCATCATTTGTGTGACCTTAATATTTGCGCCCCCGTGCCTCGGTCCTTTCAGAGAGCTTAATGAAGATGCCACTGCTGCATATGTATCCGTGCCTGATGATGAAACCACATGATTTGTAAACGTGGAATTGTTACCGCCTCCGTGTTCTGCATGCAATACGAGCACCAAATCAAGAAGTATTGCTTCCAATTTGGTAAATACATTGTCCGGTCTCAGCATATGGAGTATGTTCTCGGCTACAGATAATTTTTTCAGCGGTTTATGTACAATAAGACTTTTATTTCTAAAGTAATATAAAATTGCAGCATATGAATAAACTGCAATTAATGAGAAGTTTGATATTAAATATAAAGACTGCCTCAAAACATTTTCCAATGAAGTATCGTCCGGATTTTCATCATAAACATAAAGGGACAAAACACTTCTTGCCAGCGTGTTCATAACGTCTTTGCTGGGTAATTTCATGATCGCATCCCGGATAAAACCATCGGGCAGCCCTCTGTATTCTACCAATATTTCTTTGAATGAATTCAATTCCTCTGCATTGGGTAATTCACCAAATAATAGAAGATAAGTGGTCTCCTCAAATCCAAACCTGTCTTCCGACGTGAATCCTTCAAAGATTTTATTTATATCAATGCCCCTGTATATTAATTGCCCATCAATGGGATATACCTCTCCGTTTCTTACCTCTGTGCCCCTGACTTCCGATATTTCTGTAAGTCCGGCCAAAACGCCTTTCCCGGAGATATCTCTCAATCCGCGTTTTACATCATATTTCACATAAAGTTCATTATCGATTCTGTCCGATTTTATGATCTTATCACTGTATCTTTTCAACATATTTGCATCCATATCCGTTATTTTTCAGGTTCAATAATTAAGTTTCAGCAAACGGTAATTCATAATTTCAAATACATTCTGACAACAAAGAACTCACGTGTCATTGATCGTGATATTCTGAAATACAACAACCTTAAAACGATCTCTTAAAGTTCTATTGATGCATGTACAGGCTGCAATTTTTAAGAACATACCGGGGTCAGCAGGCATGTTTTAAAGTGCAGTATATTCAAATTTAAAGATTTCACATAAAATAATCACGCAATCGGAGTATATTTTTACATGCTTACAGTTGAGATTAAAAAACCAGTTGCCTTAAACCGTATATTCTCCGTTCGCTTCTGGCTGATAAAGGATCTTATTGATCCTGATCTTTTTTATTCCTTTTGGCACTTCAAAAGCGATGACGGATCCCGTTTTATATCCTAATAAAGCGCTACCAAGAGGAGATAATATCGATATTTGTCCATTCCTGAAGTCTGCATCATTGGGGTACACCAGCTTAAAAGTCATCTGTTTTTGTGTATCCATATCAGTTACCTCAATCACGGAGTTCATTGTAATGAATTCGGGCCTGATTTTTCTTGAATCCACTTTCTTTGCTCTTTTTATCTCAGAACCAAGAAATTCGATGTTTTTAAGCTCAATGGTTTTTTCTGCTTTTACCGAGTTGATCAGTTTGCAAAGTCTGACATAATCAAGTTCCGTAATTTTAATTTCTCCTTTCATGATGAATCGTTTTATCGGGTGAATTTTTTTCCTGAGAATGACAGGGAATTAGGCCGGTTCCCTGTTTCAGGTGACCTGTATAATGCTGAAGATTATAAATTAAAAAGCTTTTCCTTTTCGGGCTGAAAGACTATTTGCTGAATGAAAGCCCTGTTATGACCTGACGGGTCATGATAATAAATATAAGACTTCTCGGTTGCACCCAGACAGGCGGCTCCGAGGGGACTGTAAATGGATACATCCTGAGGTGTATGTATATTTTCCGGGTATACTATTCTGATTTTCTGTTCACGGTTATGATCATGACGCAAAATCACTTCAGAGTTCATGGTTACGACGTTACCAGGAACTTCACTGGATAAATATTTCTTGCTTGCGGAAATCATTAAATACAAATGGTGCAAAATGTCTGGCGGTGCCATGGTATTGCCCAGGCTATCCTGTATCAAATAGAGGATCCTGCCGTAATCAGTAACGGTCACGGATTTCTTGTACCAGTAATCAAAATTGAAACATTCCGGCATATAAGTTTTCATCGCTGGCTATTTGATTATAATCGCATACGATCTATTAAATATCGCATACGATACAAATATACAAATTATTAAATTAATTTTGTACAGATTCTTAATCATAACACACACAAATTATTTGTCATGACCAGCAGTTATAGCATTTTGAAACAGATTATAGATTTCCTGGTGGCCTATGAAGAGGAGGTCCCGCAGCAAAAGGACCTGCTCAGTTTTGCAGAATGGATTGTCTCACGCATCAAAGAGGAACCGGCGTTAAACAGGAGATATATCACCAAAAAGTTGTTTTCTGAATATTCTGAACATTTTGACTATATAAAAAGCCTTGACGAGAAAGCCCGTTTTCTTGAATGCATTTCCAGAATTGCCAGGTTCCATGAGTTTTATATAAGAAAATTTCTGGAGGAACTTCCGGTAAACGGCAGACTTGAATTTATGTTCCTGTTGACCGTGAATATTATGGATAAAGCAAAGAAAACAGACCTGATCAACATACATATGGTCGAATACACTACCGGTATGGATACCATTAGAAGACTGATCAATAATGGATTGCTGGAAGAAATGCCTGATGAAAATGATAAGCGTGCCAGGTTGTTGGTCCTCACACCAAAAGGTAAGTCAATTCTGTTAAAATCCAGCAGTAAAATGACAGATGAACGAAATATGTTTCTTGCCTGCATCAGTTCCAACAAGTGGAAAAAAACACTACCGGTTCTCGAGGAGATCAACGAATTCCATAATGCGATTTACATGAATCATTATGATAAACCTCCTGCCGAACTACTGAATCTTATGGATTCGTTAAAATACCTGTACAAATAATTTCTTCTTAATATTCCGGATACAATTCTCATGATAGCGTTAGATTTATGGGTAAGCTCAGGGAAGCGTTAAATTTACAGGGCTGCTCAGGACAAGGTTATATGTTGACCTTGCCGATGCTCTGAAACCAGAATACAAATATTGGAGGGATCGCCCTGTTTGCATCAAACTGGATGAAAAAACAGCCAGACTTTTATCACCGTTTCTGTGACAGAATGGAAAAATCTGACGTATATGCCCGGTTCCGTACCCGAAACATTCTAATTCAGTCCGAATAATTTCAAGTCTTCCTCAACAGTCGTGATGGTCTGCACACCAAACTTATCCTGTACAATTTTTAATACATTGGGTGTCATGAAGCCCGGTAATGTCGGACCCATATGTGTATTTTTTATACCCAGAAAAAGCAAAGCCAGATGAACGATTATTGCTTTCTGTTCATACCAAGCAATATTGAAAACTATGGGCAGTTTATTGATGTCATCCAGTTTCAGGACTTCTTTTAATTTAAGCGCGACGAATGCCCAGGAATAGGAGTCGTTGCACTGTCCTGCATCAAGTACTCTTGGGATGCCATTGATGTTTCCCAGATCCAGCTTGTTATAACGGTATTTTGCACAACCTGAGGTGAGAATAACAGTATCTTTTGGAAGCTGTTTTGCAAATTCGGTATAATATTCACGACTTTTCTGACGTCCGTCACAACCCGACATCACCACAAGTCTTTTTATTGCGCCGGAATTTACCGCTTCCAGAATCTTGTCTGCAAGTGCCAGAACCTGTTCATGTGCAAATCCGATTGTGATTTCACCTTTTTCTATTTCTTCCGGAGGAGGGCATTTCTTTGCCAGTTCAATAATCTCGGAAAAATCTTTCTGCCCGTTTGCCAGTTTTCTGTCAATGCGTTTCCATTCAGGCATTCCGGTTGCTCCTGTTGTGAAAACCCTGTCATTGTATGTTGTTGCTTTACGGGGAGGTACCAGACAGTTTGTGGTAAATAGCACCGGACCATTAAACATTTCAAATTCTTCGAGTTGACGGTGCCAGGCGTTACCGTAATTTCCCACAAGATGCTTATATTTCTTCAGTGAGGGATAAGCGTGTGAGGGCAGCATTTCAGAATGCGTATAAACATCAACACCCTTTCCTTCGGTTTGCATTAACAATTGTTCCAGATCTTTCAGATCGTGACCGCTGACCAGGATGCCCGGGTTTTTACCCGTTCCGGTGTTGACTTTTGTAATTTCCGGATTGCCAAATGTTGAGGTGTTTGCTTTATCGAGTAAAGCCATAACTTTAACTCCGTGTTCACCCGTTCGCATGAGCCAGTCCAAAATTTTATCCAAATTCATGGATCTGGTGATCATCACAAGAGATTCTTCCATGAAATCATAAATGTCCTGCTGCTCATAGCCTAGATTAAAGGCATGTTCTGCATAAGCTGCAATCCCTTTTATACCAAACAAAACATATTGTTTAAGGGAACGTATGTCTTCGTCTGTGTCATAGGTCAGAATTCCCACCTTCCTGGCTTTTTCATAAAATTCTTCATCAGATGATGCATCCCAGTTTGCCGCATCATGAGAGTAACTTTCATTCAACCTGCTTTTCAGGTTATTGCGGTATTGATTGCAGACCTTAATCGCCTGCAGGATCGATTTGTCATCAAAATTGGCATTTGTGATGGTCATGAACAGGCAATTT
>JAFGRC010000131.1 GCA_016935355.1 Bacteroidales bacterium | reverse complement strand
ACATTCTGCACGTCATCCAGCTCCTCAAATTCCTCAATGATCTTTAATACCTTTTGTGCCGATTCAAGGTCGAGTTGCTTGGTTTCGCCGGGAATGCGGTTTAACTGCGCATTTTCAACCTTTACATTCATTTCATCCAGTTTCTTCTGGACATTTCCAAAATCATTGACAGCAGTGGTGATCATGAACACATCATCGGTCAGTTCGATATCTTCCGCGCCAGCATCTATTATTTCCAGTTCAAATGCTTCAGGATCAAAATTGCCTTTGGGGACCGTGAACACACCTTTTCTTTCAAACAGGAAGCTAAGAGAACCGTTTGTTCCCAGACTGCCACCTCTTTTATTGAAAATGGCCCGGATGTTGCTTACGGTTCGCTGGTGGTTGTCGGTAAAACATTCAATAAAAACTGCGATTCCATGTGGGGCATAGCCTTCAAACGTAACCTCCTGCAAACTGTCCCCTTCATTACTGGCCTTGCTGATCGCCCTTTCGACATTGTCTTTTGGCATATTGGCCCCTTTGGCATTCTGGATGGCCAGTCTCAACCGGGGATTGTTTTCAGGTACGGCCCCGCCTTCTTTAACAGCCATTTGAATTTCTTTCACGATGCGTGAAAACAGTTTGCCTCTTTTTGCATCCTGTGCACCTTTTTTTCGCTTGATTGTGGACCATTTATTATGACCAGACATATGATGCTGTTTTAAAGTTGATTAAGAATATAAAATCATGTCAGCGTCTGCAAAAATAGTAAATTGAAGTGTCCCGTGGAAGTTTTCAACGTGCAATATTTTTAGCCACAAGCTTATCCTTTCAGGATTATTCGGAGCATTATACTTTAAAGAATTTCCTGCAGGATTAATTATTTAAAAGCAAATCAATGCGTTAACCTTGAGCAAGAATTTAAATTATCGCATGGAATATATAAAGTTCCAACAAATTTAGTAGTAATTTTGTTTAAGTAATGATGTTTATACTGAGCCGGAATAAAGAAATACAGATCATATCTATTTAGGGATGAAAAAATACCGATCATATCTTTTCAGGATTTTGATGCTTCTTTTTACTGTTGTGTTCCTGTCAAACGATCAGGAATATCAGGATTTGAGATACGAAAGAATCAGGGAGGCCCTGAATTATTTTGTACGGACCTATCCGCAGCAGAAAGTCTATCTTCATACAGACAAGGATCATTATAACGGTGGAGATGATATATGGATCAAGGCATATTTGTTGAATGGAATAAATCATAATCCTGACAGCCTTAGTATAAATTTATATGTTGAGCTGTTCGGGCCGGACAAGAACCGCGTTGAGATAAAGCGGTTTATGATGCATGACGGATTCGGATCAGGCACCATTCATCTTTCCGATACTTTGCCCGAGGGTTTATATCAGCTGAGGGCTTTCACGAACTGGATGCAGAATTTTGACGTTGATTATTTCTTTACTAAGAATTTCCAGCTTAAGAATCCTGACTACACGGCGATCATTTCACCCGGTCAGGCCCGTGATAATATAAAGGAACTGGACAGAAAGTCCAGACTTGATGCGGATTTCGATATTCAATTTTTGCCTGAGGGGGGATCTCTGGTATACGGACTCGAAAGTGTTGTGGCGTTTAAAGCGGTAAATAAACTTGGAAGAGGTATCGATGTGACCGGTGATTTGTTTGACGGCAAAAACAACATGATACTTTCTTTCAGCAGCTTTCATAACGGAATGGGAACTTTCATCTTTAAACCGGAAAAGAACTTTAAATACTATGCTGTCGTTAGCTATAATGATGAAACGTTAAAGGTTCAGATGCCAAAACCTGAGGATCAGGGGATTGTAATGCGGGTGGAAGACGGACGGGAAGAAATACGGGTCACTTTAACAACGAACAGAATGCGGTCCGGTGACAGAAATGCAAATGAGGTGATCGTGACCGGACAGGTAAGGGGTGAAATTTATTTTCACACCATTCAGAATCTGGAAACCGGAACATCAGATCTCAGAATTGACAAATCGGTTTTCCCAACAGGGATTGCACAACTGACGGTGTTCTCGGTCCGGGGTGAACCGCTTGCTGAAAGACTGGTGTTTGTGAATCATAATGATCATATGAATATCAGTATTGAAGCTTCCGATATCTATACAGATGAAGGGATAAAAACGCAGCTTGCCATCAGGGTAACCGATAAGAACAACAAACCGCTGCAGTCGAATCTTTCGCTTTCGGTCACAAGGAACCTTATGGAACAGGTCCCGGCAAATGACAGAAACATCATCAGTTATATGTTACTTTCCTCGGATTTAAAAGGATACATTGAAGATCCTTCATACTACTTCAGTGATTTCTCCGCGTCCACACTCAAAGCGCTGGATAATCTGATGCTTACTCATGGATGGCGCAGGTTTGAATGGTCGGAGATCGTGGCGGGCGTTTATCCGGAGATCCGTTATTTTGAAGAACTGGGTATTGTCATTGAAGGAAGGATTGTGCATGATTTCTTTGATATTCCGTTAAAGGACAGTAAGGTACAGCTTACCATAATGGATCAGTTCAATGATGTGTTCACCCAGTTCTCAGGCGAACGTGGATATTTCAGGTTTGATAATCTTTTTTACTTTGATACGGTAAGTATGAAAATTGAAGCCTGGCGGAAATCAGGTCGCAGAAATCTGCTCATTCAGTTAGCCGATGAAGAAATTAAGGATATCGGGGATTTCTATGGGGATTATTATTTAACTACTGTTTCTGAACGGGATAACCAGACTTACAGGAGGGAAAAGGCTGAGCGGGATCGACTTGCTTATCTGGAAGAACTTGAGCGCGAAAAAAATGCCGACAACAACCGGCTTGAGGGAATTCACGGCGAACCTGATGATGTCCTTAAAGGTGAGAACATTCCCGATGGTATGGTAAATATACTGGAAGCTATGAGCGGAAGGATAGCCGGCGTAAATGTACAGGGTGACAGGGTTACCATACGGGGTCCCAATAGTTTTTACCTTGATACGCAACCCTTGTTTCTTGTTGATAATATGCCTGTTACTGATGTTGATGCAGTGAAGTCAATTCCTGTTGAATCGATCGACCGGATAGAAGTGATTAAAGGTCCGGGTGCTGCAATATATGGTGTGCGCGGTGCTAACGGAGTAATTGCCATTTATACAAAGCGGGGACAGTTTATGCGACGGGGCGTTATTGAATTTGATGTGCTCGGATACAGCAGGCCGCGAACATTTTACCAACCGAGATATGAACCCCGGGAAGAACCCTCAGATAATTATTCAATCATCTGGCAACCTGAAATAGAAACCAATTCTTCCGGCAGGGTTTATATTGTATTTGACAAACCGGTTATCGAAGGAGCATATCGTTTCGTTCTGGAAGGCATATCCTATCAGGGGCATGTGGGATATTTCAATACCGTGATCGATAATCAGAATTAACAATCCCTGCTTTCCTTCTCTGCTAAATTATTCGGATTGGTGTAAGAACTCATTCCATAGAAAGAACAATTGCTTCAAGTTCACGCATATAATTTCGTTTTTCAAAACCGGCGGCATAAACGAAACCTTCTATTGTTGTGAAATACTGTTTTTGGACATCTGTTCTTGTGATGCTGATGAAGGGTCCGCCCATGGATATGCCGTTCTCCATTTTCCACAGGCCGCGCATCTCGGCGATATTGAGTCTGCCCCGGAGTGAATATGTGGTCCATAAAGGTTGAAATTCCTTTTCCGTGGTCATAAAGGAACCCGGCACGGATCCCGGGATATAACGTTTCAGCATCTCATCACGTTTCTCGATCAGGTTTTTCGGGGAAAGATCCTCCGGAGCGTGATAAGGATATTCATATATTAGTATTCCCTGTATCACTGAACCGGTTTCCTTCGCAAGCCATGTAAATCCTGTTGTGTCAAGGGCCAGTCTGTAGTCCTCGGGAAGGACAATGCTCACGCCATGCTTGTTTTGCATTTTACTGATCAGCTCCCGGTCTGTGTTTTGCCGGTTTGCAGCGGTAATCCTCTGTCTTTCAAGTTCATCAAACAACGTAATGATCCGCTCCCCGTTTTCAGTCAGCTGTTGCGCAAAGGTTGAATCCCCGGCTGACTGTATGGTAATGGTGAGCTGAGAGGCTGCATACTGATCCTGTTGAACAAGTATTCCGGATTCTGTTATTCCGGGAGATATTTCAGCGATTAGAACATTTCTGTGCAGGAGAAAGAAGTCTTTATAGGATTCAAAAGTAATGTGAACCACATCAAACACCGGTTCATACTGAGGCAGCATTTCATATGCCTGGTTGAACAATTCCCTGCAAGTCTCGCCCGGTCCTCCGTTCCAGGCATTTTCGGACATTACCACCAATACCTCACCCGAAGAACCTGTCAAACCCGAAAGACGGGTCCTGCTTTCAGAACGGCAGGCCACTATGAGAATGGTAAGGGATATTATTATCTGAATCAGATATTTCATGACTTAACCATCCCGGATTCCTCTTGTATAAATACTTTATCAGTTATTATTTTTCAAGGTGCTGTATGCCATCATGCTAAGAGATTGATGCCACATTCCCGATTCCTAATTGTCCCGATCCAACCAGATAACGAGCTTTTGTCCCGGTACAATATTATAGTCATTCAAATTATTCCAGGCTTTAATGTTTTCGATTGTGCAGTTATATTGAAGTGCGATCTTGTGTGTGTATTCTCCCGGTTGAACTTCATGGATGAGTTGTGCTTTACCTGTGGTATCCGCACCATTTTTTATCATCAGGTGGTAATCGACCGGTACGGAAGTGTAGCCAATGATCTGGTTTTCATTGCGCAGGTATACCGGGATTTTTTCTGCAGGAAGCACCAGAACGGACCAGGGTTCTGCTTTTGGTATGTAATCCCTTTTGTACATGGGATTGAGATAACGGATCTGACCAACCGGCAGACCGATCATGGCTTCAATCTGTTCAAATGAAACAGCATAATCAAGATGCAGCGTATCCAGCTTAAAATAGTCATATTCAGGTTCAACCGGTACAATGTCATGTTCTTTATAGAAATTCATCACATAAAGAACTGCTATAAATGCCGGCACGTAATTTTTTGCCTGTTCGGAAAGGGCGGGACGTATTTTCCAGTACCCGGTTTCACCATTGTTGCGCTCAATGGCTTTCCTGACCTCCCCGGGTCCGCCGTTATAAGAAGACAATACAAGCAGCCAGTCATAAAAGGTATTATACAGATAGGAAAGGTATTTACAGGCTGCCTCGGTTGATTTATACGGGTCCCTTCGCTCATCAATATAGGAAGTGACTTTCAGCTCGAAAAGCTCACCGGTATTGAAAAGAAATTGCCACAAGCCTGCAGCTCCGGAACGTGAAGTAGCCAGCGGATCCAATCCCGATTCAACAATGGTCAGGTATTTCAACTCAAGGGGCAATCCATACCGGTCGAGAACCTCGTCAAAAACAGGGAAAAACAACTTTGACAGGCCGATTATTCTTTCCAGTTCAGCTTTTCTGGGACCCAGATAAACTTCTATATAGCGTTTTACTTCCTCATTGAAATCCAGCTCCACAGGGGTGGTCATATTGAGACTGGCCAGACGGTATTCGTATACCAGGTCGGGAGTTTGTCTGATGACTTTGTCTTTGAAAACGGTTTCATTGCGGTGTGTTGAATCCTGAACGGAAAGAGCGCTGTTTGTAATAGCTGCAAAAAGGATGAGCGGGAATATTTTAATGAAATATTTCATTGGCAATTGTACATGGTTTTTTAAAAAAAAACCTGTCATTCACAGTAACAAATGACAGGCAAGTCTTTTAATGATAAAGAATTAATTACCAGGATGGTGCAGGGCACCTTTATTCACAATATCATCATCACCCCGTGAGGCTTTTTTAAATTCACGCACTCCTTCACCAAGTCCTTTCATCAATTCAGGTATTTTTTTCCCGCCAAATAACAACAGCAATGCTGCTGCTATCAGAATAATCTCAGTTGGTCCCAGTGACATATGAAAAGAATTAATATTATTTCTTATTCCCGGTATTTAAAGCTTCCTTATCGGCTTTATCTTCGTCAGCATCGACGTTTGAAGCTTTTTTAAATTCTTTCATACCCTGTCCCAGGCCGCGCATGAGTTCGGGTATTTTCCTGCCTCCAAATAACAAAACCACCACCAGAACAATAAGTATTATTTCAGTGGGGCCCAAAGCAATCAAAATAACATTCAGATCCATATGATAAGTATTAAATTAGTGGTTCAAAGGTATAAATTATTTAGACATCTTTTACAGTTTTAATTATTTTGCCTGGGTATACCGGGATTATTTATCAATCAGCCCTTCGATCCACCTCATGATATCATTTGTGTTTGCATAAATCAGGAGTCCCAGTATAATGATCATCCCGACAATTTGTGCATATTCCAGGAATTTTTCACTGGGTTTTCTGCGGGTCACCACCTCATAAAGTAAAAATGTAACGTGTCCGCCGTCAAGAGCCGGTATCGGCAGTATGTTCATGAATGCCAGTATGAGTGAAAGAAAAGCTGTAATTTCCCAGAAATATTGCCATTCCCAGACCCTCGGGAACAGTCCCCCTATTGTTCCGAAACCGCCAAGGCCTTTATAGGCTCCTGTCTTGAAATTAAAAATCAGTTTAAATTGTTTGATATAGAAAGAAAGTCTGTCGCCTGCCAATTGAAATCCGGCCGGAATTGCCTGAAGCAAATTAAAACTCCTTGTTTCAAGCTGAATGTAATTTAACTTGTCAAGCTCATCGAAGCTGGGAATTAAAGAAAATACTTCGATTTTTTTATCCGGTGAAAGGATTGCATCAAGAGAAAGGGTTTCAGAGCCTCTCAGGACTTCCAGCCTGAGGGTACCAGGTTTCAAAGTGTCAACTATCGTTAGATACTGGTCGTAATATTTAAAAGGCATGCCGTTAATTCCGGTAACCTGATCTTTTGGCTGAAGGCCGGATCCTTTATTTATTGAGGTGTCGGGAATTTCACGGATAATAAAGGGAACCCTGGGATAAAACAACGTTACATTGCGTTCTTCCACCAGGTCACCTATGAATTCTTTCGGGACTATAAAAGTGACCGGTTCATTGTTGCGCAGGACAGTGACCGTTCCGCCAAAGATAACTTCACGGAATATATCATCAAATCTCTCTGGTTCAATGCCGTTAATGGAAATAATCCGGTCTCCTGTTTCAAATCCGATCTCATTTGCAAGGGAATCTACACACCAGATTCCATCAGTGAGGTTCTTGTTGGGAAGGTATTGTTCACCCCAGGCATATAAAACTCCGGTATAAATGATAAATCCCAGAACCAGATTTACGATGACACCGCCCAGCATGATCAACAACCGTTGTCCGGTTGGTTTGGACCTGAATTCATATGGTTGCGGGGGCTTTTTCAGCTGTTCCTTATCCATTGATTCGTCGATCATTCCTGCAATCTTAACATAACCTCCAAGGGGCAGCCATCCGATGCCGTATTCAGTTTCACCCTTTTTGACTTTAAAAATAGAAAACCAGGGATCAAAAAAGAGGTAGAATTTTTCCACCCGTGTATTGAAAAGCCGGGCAAATATAAAATGACCCAGCTCATGAAGGATAACAAGTATGGATAAGCTTAACAAAAGCTGACTGATCTGAATGATAACTCCCATGTACCGGTAATTAAAATTGGAACTTCTAAACGGATTGCAAAGGTATTAATTTATGTTTATCATTAAACAAATATTATTTCCCGATATGGCCGCTTGTGAACGCTCTTGCCAGTCTGTCGGTTTCGTAATAATCTTCAAGTGCCGGATGTTTGATGAATGATATATGGGCCATGGCATTTTCAATAAAGTCCGGAATTCTGTAAAACGCAATCCGGTCATTCAGAAATGCTTTAACGGCAACTTCGTTTGCTGCATTCAGTATACATGGCATATTGCCTCCCTGTTGCATCGCTTCATAAGCCAGATCAAGACAGCGAAATACTTCATTATCAGGTTTTTCAAAGGTCAACTGTGGGTAATTCATAAAGTTAAAAGAAGAATATGAAGACGGAAGGCGATCCGGATAGGCCAGTGCATATTGAATTGGCATCCTCATATCAGGCACGCCCATCTGAGCTTTTATAGAACCGTCCGCAAACTGGACCAGGGAATGGATGACTGACTGGGCATGGATGATTATCTCAATACGTTCAGGAGGGAGGTTAAAAAGCCAGTGTGCCTCAATGGCTTCAAGACCCTTATTCATCAGTGTGGCCGAGTCGATCGTGACCTTGTTTCCCATGCACCAGACAGGATGCTGCAGGGCATCGAACTTTGTGACATGTTGAAGCTGTGATTTCGACATTCCTCTGAAAGGGCCACCTGAAGCGGTAAGAATTATTTTTTCAATGGAATCCGGATTTTCGCCGAGGATGCATTGAAATATTGCAGAATGTTCGGAATCAACCGGATATATCCTTGTATGATGCTTTGACGAAAGTAAAGTAATCAGTTCCCCTGCAACAACAAGTGTTTCTTTATTGGCAAGGGCTATGTTTTTGCCTGCCTCAATTGCCGCAATGGTTGGCGGTAGTCCCGCAAACCCTACCATTGCAGTTAATACAATATCTATGACCGGAAGGGTAACGATCTCTTTCAAGGCACCGGGACCGGAAAGTACCTGGATGGAACTGCCTGATAAAGCCTGTTTTACGTGATTGTACAGGGAATCATCGGCAATGACAGCGTAACCTGGATTGTATTGCAGGGATTGTCTTATCAGAAGTTCTGCGTTTTGTCCGGCGGTAATGACTTCCAGCTCAAATTTATCGCTGTTCCGGCTGATTACATCAAGTGCCTGTTTGCCTATTGAACCGGTAGAACCAAGAACGGCAACTTTCTTTTTCATGACTTCCAACAGTTGGTTCTGGCTTTAAAAAGTAATATACTCTTCCGGATTTAAAGGTGTTCCGTTATACCACAATTCAAAATGAAGATGCGGTCCTGTGGTGAGTTCACCGGAATTGCCTATAATTGCAATAGGTTCACCGGCTTTAACCCGATTGCCCATATGTTTAAGCAATTCTGCATTGTGTTTATAAATTGAGATCAGGTTGTTTTCGTGTTGCACCTGAATGATATACCCGGTTTCAAGTGTCCAGCTGGCTAACGTTACAGTTCCTGCAAGCGTTGCTTTTACTACTTCATTGGATGCAGCAACAATATCTGTTCCATAGTGATTCAGTTTACTGTTGAAAGAATTGGTTACAATTCCCCTGACAGGGGGAAAGAATAATGCGCTGGAAGCCAGGTTTGTTTTTTCAATAAATGAAAGGCTGTACTGATCGGACGTTTCTATCATATTCCTGAGCAGGGAGTCTTCCAGGGAAGTCTTCATGGTAAGCCTGGGTTCAACAGCCAATGATGAATCGGAAGAAAAGCTGTATTCAGGAGGTGTTTCCCCGGCAATGATCAGCCTGATGTTCTCAAAATAAACATCCCTTTTTTTCAGTTCAGTTTCCAGCGAATCCAGCCTGTAAAAATTAAGATGCATGTTTCTTACCGTATTTTGATCGGGATATCCGGGTATGAGTCCCCGTGCCGGGGTAAAAGCCATGATGGAAATGATCACTGCCATAAAAATAATGACAGCCGAACCAAAAATAATTATTGCATTTAAATGGGTGAGCTTTAAATTCAGAATTTCTTCGTATGTCTCATCACGGTAAATGGAAAAACGGTATTTGCTTTTGAACTTTTCCCACATGGATGGCTTTTCACTTTTATCTTTCATTGTTTGTACTGATTTTAAGCAAATATACGAAGAAATGAAGTTTAAATGTTCATTTAAACGACGGTTAAATGGCTGCATCTTTGTCAGTCAGAATAAGACAAGACTTAAATTTACCGCAATTGCTGCTTAAATATGAAACGCACCATCCTTAAAAACGGAATAATTCTTAAAATGCAGATACATGATCAGCATGATGACAACAAACAATGATGTGCAGGATATAACAAAGCATATTACAACCACCTTGTTATGATATTCGAAAAGAACCTCGTGGCTTCCCGGTGGTGCAACTGCAGAGATATATAAGAAATTGGAGGTAAAATGCGGAGTTTCATAATTGTCAATTTTCACAAGCCAGCCGGGATGATTCATTTGCATCACAGTAATGATTGATGCAGTATCGCTATGATATCGGATCCGGAATTTTACCGGTGAAAATGATGTTATTTCAACAGAAGCTTCAGACAGATTTTTTTTCAATACCGGAGGAAGTGCGTAAAATATTGAATCAGGTAAATAGATGTCATTCCGGTGAAATACGATATCGGTCTTTGCCAGATTGCTGGCTTTTTGAACATTTCCGGAAAGATAAACAAAAGGATTCATAAGTAAGGAATCCTTAAGGCGGGGCAGGGAATCATAGAGGTAGTTGTAGGGATCCAGGATAAATGAAGAAAAACCGTCATAGGATATTCTTTTTGTAAGAATGCCCATGTTTCGCCATAAGGGATCATAAGTCAAATTCATATCCGAGTTTTCGATTATGCCTGTTTGATCAGGAACCGGAAAATCTTCCGGCTGGGCATTCATGAAATCGACGATCCATGGAAGAAATGATGCCCCGATGATCGCGAACAGAGCCTGGCCGTGACCGACAAAAAAACCGCTCAGCATATAGGATATCCCTGTAACAACAGCACTCAGACGGTGGCCCGTAAAATGGTGCACGAGACGGTACATGCCATAACCGGCAAGGAAAATGTAAAAGATAAAAAGAATATGCAGGATATAAATATTATATCCGGTTGTCAATCCAACAAACCAGACTTCAGGTGACCACAGGGGGTATTGCAGATCGGCATATACGGGACTGCCTGTTAACTGGTAGGGATTCCATAAAGGCAATATCCCGTTCGGTAAGCACTCACCCGCAAAATACCGGAAAGGGAAAACCACATCCAGCATATCCCATTTGAATGTATACACGAAGAACGCTACCGGCCAGTATGCAAGAATGGCGGTAATAAGAATTACCGTAAAGGGAGACTTCAGGAACTTGGACAGTTGCAAGATAAGACCTTCCATTAAATCCTTAAGCATGATAAATATAGTAGAATTAGATTTGATTCTGATCATTCTGACAGGGCAGATCAATTAGAAAATTTCAATCAAATAAAATCGGCCATTTATATCCAGTTTTCTCTGGTTTATCAAATTTAACAAACGGAGAAAGCGCATTCCCGTAAATAATATTAGAAATCCAATTAACAGGGCAATGCGACAGTTTATTGAAAGAACCATAGAGCTGCTGAAAACACATGTAAAAGAAAATCTGCACCAGATTGATCAAAACCAAATCAGGATCAGGGAATTAATTGAGCAGCGAAATTCTGCAGAACAAAAAAATAATGTAGAGTTGTTATTCGAAGAAATTATGAAGTTACTGAGTGAAAATAATGAATTCATTCAACAACAGCTTACCCTGATTTCTTTTCTTGAAAACAACAAGGAATCAGGAGTCTCTGATGATGAAACTGAATTATTCTCAGATATGGTACTTGAACTCCCAACCGAAGAAAGCCTGATTTTTTATATGACCATTCAGGGCGAATTGCCATTTGATCCATATCATCCGATGTTTACGGATGAGAAATTCTTCGGAAAATTGATGCACTACTATATCTCCAATGAGGCTTATGAAAGATGCAGTGAATTGATGGAATCAAGAAATTTTCCATGCAATGCTGCTAAAGCACTCGCGGTAGAACATTTAAATAGTGCATATATAGACAATTGATTCTTTCTCAGGTTTCCCGATTAAGTCTTAGCTTCTGCAATTTATGCATATAAATGCTTAATAATGTAAAATCTGTCCATGCTTTGTTCGCCACCCCAATCTCTTATAAGTCCTGTAGAATCAATAAACTTAACTTTTTTTGTATCTGAAAGTAAAGTACATCTTTTCAATTTTCCTGTGCATTCTAATGCTTTAAGCAACGTACAGACAACCCAAACTTCTTATAGTAATCGTACCCATATATACTGCTGTTATCATGGACCATGTGTCTTTCAATTGCATGCGTTGATGAACCCACAGTTGACGACCACCAATAACCATAGTAGCCAAGATT
>JAFGRC010000130.1 GCA_016935355.1 Bacteroidales bacterium | reverse complement strand
CGAATCATTGTTTTTTTAATAACAATAAGCTGGATCAGCAACCTCAGTCCAAATGCCACCAGTACAAAGGGCCAGAGCACTTGCGAAAATAACAACACCACAAAACCTGTAAAGAATAAAAACCTGCTTACAGGTTCAAGTATGAGCAGGAATTTATGTTTCGCTTTGTACAACCTGCCGGTAGTAACGTGCCTCCTTTTCTGAAAAACCCATTTCTCAAACGTTTGTTTAGGGTTGCTCCTGGTATGGCTTTCCATGGCAAATTCAAGGGCAGTATTTTTTCCTGTGGCATGTTCATTTACAAACAGATCATCATCACCGGATGCAAGGTGAAGATGATTTGAAAATCCTTTTCCTGAATAGAATAGAGACTTTTTATATGCAAGGTTTCTGCCGGTACCCATATAGGGATTTTTGCAGATTGCAAAACTGAAATACTGAAGGGCAATGAACAGGGTATCATAACGGATATACCGGTTGAGCAATCCGGATTCAGGAAAATAGCCGCCATAACCCAGAACGATGCTAACGTCCCCGGTAAAATTTGAAACCATGTGCCGGATCCACTGGTTGCTTTCCGGTTTACAATCAGCATCCGTAAATAACAGGTGTTCATGACTGGCAGCTTTTATTCCCAGGATTACAGCCAGCTTTTTCCCGTTTGCGAATCTTGTACCGGATTTGATCGCTGTTGTTTTCAGTACCGGATGCTTTGCATTGAACATGTTCAGTATTTCTTCAGTATCATCGGTTGAGCAATCATTTACCACAATTACTTCGAAATCATCATATTCCTGTTCGAGAACATGCGGAAGGTAAGCTTTCAGGTTATCAGCTTCATTGCGTGCACAAATGATCACTGATACCGGGGGATTTTGCGGCTTGTCTTTTTGCCTGTTGTACAATACAAACCTGAGATAAATGCCAAGGTAATAAACCATTTGTATAATAAAGCCCAGAAAAAATACCGTACAAAAGACAAGCTCATGAAAATCAATGCCTGAAACATCCGGTTTCAACATATGCCAAAGGTTTTTGGGAAGCGACAATGATATTAAAGATTTTGATCTAAACCAAATCACCAGCATGCAAGTAATGCACAATCTATTGTTATTAATCAATATATTTGCGGCCAAACAGGTTCAAAATGAGATTTGAATTGGTGAAAAGATCTGCTGACTGCAAAGCACGTGCAGGCAAGATTTATACCGAACATGGTGATATTGACACACCTGTTTTTTTACCGGTTGGCACAGGAGGTACGGTAAAAGCGGTCCATCAGCGGGAATTAAAAGATGACCTGAAGGCAGAGATCATTCTTGGCAACACCTATCATCTTTATTTACGACCGGGAACAGAAATTATCACACAGGCAGGAGGGATCCACAGATTTATGAACTGGGAAAAGCCCATACTTACCGACAGTGGCGGTTATCAGGTTTTTTCCCTGGCCGACAGAAGAAAAATATCGGTTGAAGGAGCACTGTTCAGTTCACACATTGATGGCTCCAGTCACCATTTCACACCGGAGAACATTGTGGATATACAACGCCTGATCGGTGCCGATATCATGATGGTGCTGGATGAATGTACAGCCTACCCGGTGGATCATGAAACCGCTGAAAAATCAGTTGAACTTACTCACCAATGGTTGAAAAGAGGAATGGAATATTTTGAAAGGACTTTCCCGTTGTACGGATATGACCAGGCTTTTTTCCCCATTGTGCAGGGCAGCATTTTTCGCGATCTGAGAAAAGCTTCAGCACATGAAGTATGCAAATACCCTTCACCGGGATATGCAATCGGAGGTCTTTCGGTTGGTGAGCCTGAAGTTCAGATGTATGAAATGGTTGACCTGGTCACGGAAATTCTGCCAGATGAGAAGGTTAGATATCTCATGGGAGTGGGCACACCGGCAAACCTGCTGGAAGCAATATCCCTGGGCATCGATATGTTCGATTGTGTTATGCCGACACGGAACGGGCGTAACGGAATGCTCTTCACCCGTGAAGGAATTATAAATATCAGAAATAACAAGTGGAAAAATGATTTTTCCCCGGTCGATCCTGAAGGGTCCTGCTTTGTTGACAACCATTATTCAAGGGCATACCTCAGACATCTGGTCATTTCCAATGAAATTCTTGGTGCACAGATCGCTTCCCTTCACAATTTAAGTTTCTATCTTTGGTTGATGAAAGAAGCCCGGAACAGAATTCTGGAAGGTGATTTTCACTCCTGGAAAAACGAAATGGCACAAATCGTTTCCAAAAGATTATGAAAAAGCTGCAACTGACCATAATTGACTGGTACATCATTCGCAAGTTCCTGGGAACGTTTTTCTTTACCATTATTTTGATCATTCTTATTGCTGTGGTATTTGACATTTCGGAGAAGCTTGATGATTTTATGGAAAGCCATGCTCCTCTTAATAAAATTGTTTTTGACTATTACCTGAATTTCATTCCCTATTTCGCCGTATTGTTCAGTCCGCTTTTCACATTCATATCAGTTATCTATTTTACATCACGCATGGCCTATAATACTGAAATAACTGCGATCCTCAGCAGTGGTGTGAGCTTCAGGAGACTGCTGATACCCTATTTCATTTCGGCTTTTGTGCTTACCCTGTTTGCCTTTTTGCTCAATAATTTTGTAATTCCCCACGCAACCCAGCGTAAAATGCAATTCGAGGAAGTCTATTACTACCATTCGCCCAGACTGGTAAGTGAAAGAAATATCCATAAGCAGATCGAACCAGGGGTCTATATTTACCTGGAAAGCTTCAATACACTGACAAACAGTGGAAGAAGGTTCTCCATTGAAAAATACAGCGACGGGATACTCATTTCCAAACTCCTTTCTGATAATATACAATGGGATTCCACCCTGAACAAATGGAGGATCAGCAACTATTATATACGCAACTACAAGGGTGACAATCAGGAAATCATTTCCGGACTGAGGATTGATACCACACTTACAATCACTCCGGAAGAATTCAGACGGAGGGACGATGCCGTTGAGGCGATGAACCTGGGCGAGCTCAATCAATTCATCAATGAACAAAAACTGCAGGGAACACAGAATATTAACCTGTCCTTACTGGAAAAACACAAACGTTTCTCATTTCCTTTTTCCGCATTTATTCTGACACTTATCGGCGTGTCCGTCTCATCGAAGAAAGTCAAGGGAGGTATTGGAATGCAGCTGGGTCTCGGACTGCTGATCAGTTTTTCATACATCGTATTCATGCAGTTTTCCTCACAATTTGCCATCAGCGGTACACTCAGCCCTTTGATTGCGGTCTGGATCCCGAACATACTTTTTGCCTTTATTGCCGTAATTCTTTTCAGAATGGCGCCACGTTAATATTTACTGACCGGCCGGCCGGTTGATATTCAATGACATCAGTGTACCGGGTTATTAATCCTTTTAGCGGTTTTGGCTTCAGGGATCATCCATAAATTTGATATTGCCGATTTTGAAAGTATATTTGTAATACTTTTCGATGAACCAATAATTAACCGATAACCGGCTTTAAAATAAATCCATAAACAATGGCACTGGCAAAACACATTGAAGAGCTAAAGAAAAAACGGGAAGAAGCCCGGAAAGGGGGCGGTGATAAGGCTGCAGAAAAACAGGTTGCTATGGGCAAAATGTTAGCCCGTGCACGGATCAATGCACTGCTTGATGATCAGTCCTTTCAGGAATATGACATGTTCGCGCAACATGAAGCCAGGGATTTTGATATGGCAAAAAAAGTGCTGCAGGGAGATGGTGTCATTATCGGCACAGGAACCATTGTTGGTCAGCCCGTATGCATTTTCGCGCAGGACTTTACAGTAGCGGGAGGATCTCTGGGTCTCATGCATTCCCGGAAAATTGTCAAGATCATGGAACACGCGCTGAAATTAAAGATTCCCCTGATCGGCATCAACGATTCCGGTGGTGCCAGAATACAGGAGGGAGTCAACTCTCTTGCAGGGTATGGGGAGATATTCTTCCGCAACACCATTTCATCCGGTGTCATACCCCAGATCTCGGTGATTCTCGGACCTTGCGCCGGCGGTGCGGTATATTCTCCGGCCCTGACGGATTTCGTATTCGTGGTGGAAAACATATCAAAAATGTTCATCACCGGTCCCGAAGTGATCAAAACAGTACTGGGTGAGGAGATCTCCATGGAAGACTTGGGAGGCGCACGCGTTCACAGCGAAATATCGGGTAATGCTCACTTCTATGCTTCCAGTGAAATTGAATGCTTCGACCAGATCAAGAAACTCATATCATTAATACCGCATAACAATGATGTAAAAGCCAAAAAGCTCGAACCCAAACCTCCCTGCCATGATTGCCAGATCGGGGATATTGTACCGGATGATCCTGCACAACCATATGACGTAAGGGATGTGGTGAAAGCCGTAGTCGATTCTTCCGATTTCTTTGAGATCCACGAACACTGGGCAAAAAATATCGTAATCGGTTTCGGCAGGATGAATGGTATAACCTGTGGTTTTGTATGCAACCAGCCCCTCGTGCTGGCAGGTGTGCTGGATGTTGATTCATCGGATAAGGCTGCACGCTTCATTCGGTACTGCGACGCATTCAACATTCCCATCATCACTTTTGTCGACCTGCCCGGATACCTGCCCGGAACAGACCAGGAACATGCAGGTGTGATCCGCCACGGGGCCAAGATACTGTATGCATACAGTGAAGCTACAGTGCCCAAACTGACGATCATTCTGAGAAAAGCATATGGAGGAGGATATATTGCCATGGGTTCACGGCATTTGCGGGCGGATTTTGTTTTTGCCTGGCCTACTGCAGAGATTGCGGTCATGGGACCAGAAGGCGCTGCCAATATCATTTTCCGGAAAGAGATCAGTGAAGCGGAAAATCCCGAAGAAATGCGCTTGCGGAAAGTACAGGAGTATAAGGAAAAGTTTGCCAATCCATACGTAGCCGCATCCAAAGGTTATATCGATTCGGTCATTGAACCTGAAGAAACAAGGGATATATTGCTTCATGCTCTGGAACTTTCTTTTGACAAAGCGGTAAGCCTTCCGAATAAAAAACACGGTGTACCACCTTTTTAGTCCATTTGCCGCATGAAAAACATCAAAGAAGAAAAATTACCCGTTGAAAAATCCGAACTGGTCAGGTTTACAGTTAACGGTATGACCATGTCAACCACACTGACAAAGAAATTCAGGAACAGGCGCATGTGGACCAGACCGGATGAAAAACAGGTTTCTTCATTCATTCCCGGAACCATCCGGGAAGTATTCGTCAAAGCAGGGGATCAGGTGCAGGAAAATGACAGGCTTCTCATTCTCGAGGCCATGAAAATGATGAATGTGATCGTTTCTCCAATTACCGGCACAATCAGCAAAGTCCTTGTAGCTCCGGGCGAAAAAATACCTAAGGGCAAAGTGATGGTTGAGTTTGAGTAGAGAATTATATTCATCCAGGGTTGATCCGCAAACAAATTTTAAAGTCTTGTTCAAAGTCCGGTAATCAGATAACCTTTCCAGCAAAACATTCCCTTGAACATTCCTTCAGCATCCGGAGCATGTTCAAACAGCCCGTAAACCGAAGAACCGCTCCCTGACATGGAAGCGTATACTGCTCCAATTTCATACAACTGTTGCTTTATCGCAGCAATATCCGGATATTTTTGAAAGACGGAAGGTTCAAAATCATTCTGAACAGCTTGCTTCCATGACCCAGGTGGCAATTTTATCAATTCTTCCAGTAACGTTTCAGGTTTTTTCGGTTTCACTCCGGCATATGCGTCCGCAGTGTTTATATGGATACCTGGATGTACGATAATGACCTCATAATTTCGGCACTTCAGATTTGTTGCTATGAACCTGTCCCCCCTGCCAGTACCCAATACCGGTCTGTTTTTGATGAAAAACGCACAATCGCTTCCCAGTGTGGAAGCATAATTACACAATCCATTTTCAGAAATGCCCAGTTGAAAAAAGTTATTCAGGCTTTTCAGCATGAACGCCGCATCAGAAGAACCGCCGCCAAGTCCGGCACCGACCGGTATGATCTTATGCAAATGGACCGAAAGCGGGGGAAGCGTATAATCATTTTTTAACAGCCGGTAAGCCTTGACACAAAGATTATCCTCCGGTGATACCGAAAGCTTATCCCCGGTGACGGTAAAGTGAATATCCTGTTTCTGGTAAGGAGCCTGTGGAACAAATTCAAGGATATCACAGAGATTTACCGGACAAAAAACTGTTTCGATATTGTGATAACCGTCCGGGCGTTTCCCAACCACCCGCAATCCAATATTAATCTTCGCATTCGGAAAGCTCAACACGGGTACAATATTTTTTTATGTTCTTAATCAAAATAACTACTGACAAAGGCAACAGCTTTCGGAAGACAGGTCATCCAGAAATTCCAGTCGTGCGTTCCTGTTCTTGTTATATAGTTGTGCTCAATGCCTTTGCTCTTCAAATATGCGTCGAATGCAACATTACCTTCAAGCACCAGCCAGTCCTGATTGCCAACCTCCATGGTATATTCAGGAAGATTTTCAAGTTCTTCAGGCGTTTTGGCATTGATTGCATCGCGGATATCCGGAATGTCCGTAATACCCGGGAAGGCAGCACTCATGGCATAACAGCTCCTGAATTTTTCATGTCTTTTAAAAGCATGGTACGTGCAACCATAACCTCCCATGGACAAACCCGCTATGGCTGTGTTATTTCGTGAGGTACTGATTCTGTAATTCGTTTCAATCCAGGGCATGAATTCATCAATAAGGAAATCTTCATACAGGAGACCATAAGTATTGCAGTAAAAAGCATTAAATCCCTGAGGCATGATCACAACCATAGGCCGGGCAGAACCGGTATGAAAGGCATAATTCATCACATCGGCCATGCCATTGTTGATCCAGGAGCGATGATCACCACCCATACCGTGTAAAAGATACAATACCGGATAGTCAATGTCAGTCGTGTCATACCCCGGTGGCAGGTATACCGAATAATGCACTATGGTGTCCATCGCAGTACTGTAAGTTGTTAATGTTGTATTGATTGTCCCTTGGGATACTGGTGTGAATTGTGGCTGATCATCATGATCGATCTCTTCCCTGCACGAAACAAAAACCGTTATTATTGCATATACTGCAAAAAATACATATAATCTGCAAAAACATTTGCATGCTGAAAAGCGCGATGTCATCATGGAACCATATGATTTTAATTACCGACTGATTACAACATATAAATATAGCAATTTGAACACCAACTGCAATCTGAATACATCATTTTAACAACGTGAAAAGCAAAGTGGATCAAGCAATAACCAGGGGATAAAAAAGACTTCTTTTTCTTACGGATCAGGATCAGGCGCGTCAGTGCATGAACTTTGAAAGTCTAATTAGTCCTGTGAAACATGGAAATTGAAACTTTAAAACTTCTTTAAAGTATTGCCATTAAGGCCATAAAAATTACCATAAAAATCAGGTGTTTTTTTTTCAACAAAATGCAAATTTTGAAGTTCGTAATGTGTTTAAAACAAATTGGCTTATCGACAAGCTATCCGGATATCTATTTCTTATTTTTGGAACATCAAATTGTCATCATCAAATCACCTGATCAATAAAATGGCTCAGAAAAGATCATCCGGCAACAGTGCAATACTGGCTCCCATCAGTATGGATTTCGGTAAGGTCCCGCCCCAGGCGTTGGAACTGGAAGAAGCCGTCCTGGGTGCCATCATGCTCGAGAAAGACGCTGTACTTGAAGTCATTGATATCCTTCAGCCGGAGAGTTTCTATAAAGAGGAACACCAGAAAATATTTCAGGCCATTTCCGATCTGGCATCAGGCAATAAAGCCATTGATCTCCTGACCGTAACTGAAGAGCTTCGGAAGAATAAACAGCTGGATGAAGTCGGGGGACCCGTTTACATTTCCCAGCTCACCACACGTGTGGCATCTGCAGCGCATATTGAATTCCATGCCCGGATCGTGGCCCAGAAGTTCATCCAGCGTGAACTCATAAGGGTCTCATCAGAAATTCAGCTCAGGGCATTTGATGAAAGTACGGACGTGAATGATCTGCTTGATTTTTCAGAAGCAGAATTGTTCAATATTGGTCAGGGTAACATTAAAAAAGAATCCCAGAAGATCAGCGTTCTCATAAAAGAAGCGCTGGTGCAGATTGATGAGGCGAGCAAACGTGCGGACAGTCTGATTGGAATACCTTCCGGATTTACAAAGCTTGACCGTCTTACCAACGGATGGCAAAAATCCGACCTGGTGATCATAGCCGCAAGGCCTTCCATGGGTAAGACCGCATTTGTCCTGACAATGGCCCGCAATATGGCCATTGAACATAACAAGTCCGTTGCGTTTTTCTCTCTTGAAATGTCTTCCATGCAGCTTGTAAACCGGCTGATCGTTTCCGAAACCGAACTGCCTTCTCACCGGATCCGAAACGGCAAACTGGCGGATTTTGAATGGGAACAACTGGATTATAAGATCAAGCAGCTGCTGGGATCCCCGATTTACATAGATGACACGCCGGCAATTTCAATATTTGAACTCAGGGCAAAAGCCAGGAGATTAAAACGGCAGTTCAACATAGACATCCTGATCATAGATTATTTGCAGCTGATGACCGGAACTCCTGATGCAAAAGGCAACAGGGAACAGGAAGTAAGCAACATCTCCAGGGCACTTAAAGGCATTGCCAAAGAGCTTGACATACCCGTAATTGCTCTGTCACAGCTCAACCGCTCGGTAGAGATCCGTTCGGGCACGAAACGACCGCAACTCTCCGACCTCAGAGAATCCGGCGCTATCGAACAGGATGCAGATATGGTTATCTTTATTCACCGTCCTGAAAAATACGGTTTGCTTGAAGATGAAAACGGAAATTCCCTGCGCGGACTTGCAGAAATCATTCTTGCAAAGCACCGGAACGGACCTATAGGTGACATCTTTCTCAAGTTCAAGGATGAATTTGCCAAATTCGTTGAACTTGAAGAATCCTTCCTGACTCCCCTTTCCGACCTGGAAATGCAGTCTGTTGCCGTTACACGCGGATCAAAGATGAATGAGAAAGACAAAGGCGGTTTTGATGCAGAGGATTCCGGTAATATCGACTATCAGGATGAAGTACCATTCTGATGAATTAATCTATAACAATTCGCCACTTCTCATTGATCGCGTAAAATATTTCTGAAAGATATTCTACCCGTTTTTTTAAGGAAATTACCTGCGGATGTACTGTTTGAATTATTGTGGTCATTGTATTATACCCCTAACCTGGAGCTTCATCAATTCAAAATTCTTAAAATCAGTAAATATTAAAAGCCTGATCATTCCCGGCAACATCTTCAAATAGAAAAGGCATAGTCAAAGCTGCCGTTTTTAAATTTTAGCGGACAACTTTTAAAATATTCCCTTAAGCCGGATTCAGTTCATATGATGAACATTTTGATTGTATTGTTTTGTGATTGACAACAGTTTTTATACTTTTGTGCTGCTTTGAAAATGGATGATTTTCACCGGGAATCAAAGCGGGAATTATAAAATTGGAGAAAATTTATTCATCATCTGGAGAGGTGGGTGAGTGGCTGAAACCAACAGTTTGCTAAACTGTCGTACCGGGTAACTGGTACCGGGGGTTCGAATCCCCCTCTCTCCGCATTTGGGTGTGGGTGTGGGTGTGAGTGTGGGTGTGGATGTGAGTGTGGGTGTGGGTGTGGGTGTGAGTGTGAAAGAATTAATATATTATTAAACTAATTTAATAAGCTGATGTTTGATTTTGAAAAACTTGATGTATATCAAGTAATTAAGGGCAATAGTTCAAAAATATTGCAATTCATATTCAATCATCCGACCCTTGATCTGTACATTAAGGATCAATGGAAAAGAGCGAATATGAGCATCATTTTAAATCTTGCTGAAGGAACAGGACGTATGAGCAATCCGGATAAAAAGCATTTCCTCACCATTGCCCGTGGCAGTGTTTTTGAATCCGTAGCAATACTCGAAATTGTAAAAGAACTGGGTCTGATCGAAGAGGATCTGTTCAAGGAATATTATGATGGCTATGAGCAAATTTCCAAAATGTTACTGGGCATGATCAGAAGCTACTCAACATAATCATTTTTAATGGTTTTCACACACCCCACTCCCATCACACAAGGACCCTCCCACACCCACACTCACACTCACACCCACACCCACACCCAAATCACCCACACTCACACTCACACTCACATCCGGGGTGTAGCGCAGTTGGTTAGCGTACCTGCTTTGGGAGCAGGTGGTCGCCAGTTCGAGTCTGGCCACCCCGACAACTGAAAATGAATTACTTATATTGTTAATAATAAGTAATTAATTTTTCATTTTCATACGATTTTCATACAATATTACCTTATATACATCCCTAAAATAACTACAGGCAACCGATCTGCCCCCCCTGGCTGATATATTCCATTACTGAAAAAGATCGTGGCTTAGAAGGGCTGAAAATTGGGTTTTGCTGCTATCTCTTTGACAAAATAAAACTTTAGTCTATTTTTAATATGTTATATATGCTTTGTGTATATACTCAAATTTGACCATAATTGAATTCACATTAACATTAAAGAAATCTTATAAATGAATGAAAAAATGAAATTATTATTATCGGGTGAAGATATTAATAAAGGAATATCAAAAGGTTTAGAAAAATATAAAGACTTAAATTTTTGGGAACGGTTTGCAATGTTTATGGGAATTGCCCAGATTGTAGAATTCGGATTAAAGCAACTGCTGGAAGAAAAATTTAATTATGATTTAAAAATAATAGAGAAATGGACACTTGGAAAGACCACACAAGAACTTGAAAACAATAATTTAAGAAAAGATTTTATTAAATTATTAAAGAGTGTTGTTGATAATAGAAATTATATTGCTCATGAATTGTTAATTAATAAAGCACTATTTAAAGGAATACTCGGATCTAAAATACCAACCGGTTATTATGATAAAGAATCAAGATTTTTAAATAAGGCCATTTATGAATTAGAGCAACTTCTTTTTATATTCGATTGGACAAACTCAAATAATGCCTGGCATTAAAATATTTAAACTTTATTTTGTTAATCCCATTGGCAAATTGCTATCCTGTTTTCCGTTGGCATTGATTCAATGATTTCCTTATCAATAATATCCTCCTCAATCAGTTTCAGACGTTCAAGGGAATAAGAAATACGCATTGCTCCCCATTTAAGAAATTCACCAATAATTTGTGCTTCTTTTGAAATACCTTTTTGCAATCCATGGATTGCAAGATCATTTTGGGATTTTGATTTTTCTTCAGGATGCTCCTCCAAAAACTTCTTTGCAACCCTGACTGTTTCATCAATGACTTTGATACTTGCCTTCCATTCATCCATGTTCTCATTTGCCATTAATAAGGAATGCCCGGACCTTGCGAATCCGGGCATCATAAACTAACCAAACCCTATAAAATGATAAGTGATACAAGTATAAGTATTTTTCAAATAAGTTGTTATTAATTTAATCAAAGATTTGGTTTATTAACAAATTGCTAATATTATTAGCAAAATATCTGACAATCAATTAATTGATTTAAAAATAATCCTCAAAAATCTTGCTTATTAACTTTTCAGTCTTAATTTTGTGGTATCATAAACCAAATCAAAAACCATGAAAACAGAATCAGCATCCAGGGACCTTGAATGGTACCGCAGGAGGTATGAATCAATAAAGAAATGCAGGACCATTTACCGGAATCGCTGGGAACGGACAATCCATGAATTATTGGAAGAAAGGGAAAAAGTGAAAAAACTGGAATCCGGATATCTTAATTTAATCAATGATCAACTTAATGATCTGTCCAGGAAAATT
>JAFGRC010000025.1 GCA_016935355.1 Bacteroidales bacterium | reverse complement strand
GATCATTTACCGGAAGTTGATCCGGGCAGTTATGATAATCCTGAAGACCTGATGGACGCTTTGCGTTACAAGCCTTACGACCGCTGGAGCTTCACACTCACAAAAGCAGAATACGAACAGTATTTTGAGGAAGGTAAAATGATCGGGCACGGTTTTTTACTGAGCATGGATGAAAATGAAAACATAAGGATCGCATTTGTTTACAGATCAACACAAGCCTTTGAAAGCGGGGTCAGGAGGAGCTGGATCGTAAGCAAGGTCAACGGAACGGTCGTGAATACAGACAATGTGTTTGATCTGCTGGGACCATCAACTGAAGGTATCACAAATACAATTGAATTCATTGACAAGGAAGGAGCCACTATAACACTGAACCTCACAAAAGAAGAGATAAACATCACCCCCGTACTTGATTATCAGGTGATCACACAGGGTACCACAAAAATAGGATATATGGTTTTTCAGGATTTCATAGAAACTGCTAATACGGAAATTGATGAAGCCTTCAATTACTTTGTTTCAGAGGGCGTTGATGAAATGATCGTGGATATGAGATACAATGGCGGTGGAAGCGTGGATGTGGCCGAATATCTTGGCGCATGGCTAATTGGTAAAGATTTTGCAGGACAGCCATTCATACATTTCCGGCACAATGATAAATATGCCGCATGGGATACCACCATTAACATACTGGCAAACGCAAACGGCTTGAGTCTTGACCGGATATTTTTTATCGGCACCAGTTCAACAGCTTCGGCAAGCGAACTCATCATTAACAATGTGAAACCCTATGTGGGTACGGTACTTGCCGGTGAGTCAACCCACGGCAAACCGGTAGGCATGTATGCCATTACCTTGAAAAACTTTAACATCGTTGTCCTTCCCATCAGTTTTAAAACCACCAATGCAAATGAAGAAGGGGATTATTTTGATGGCATTGCACCCAACCTTATTGCAGGTGATGACCTGACAAAGGATTTTGGTGATCCGGAAGAAGAGAGTCTGGCCGCAATTCTCTCTTACATCGATTCAGAAGGGATACCAGTAAAACGTGCAAAATCGACCTTACGTAGCAGACTGATAGAAAAGACCGAACCCGTAAACGAATACCTAAAAGCCTATTGATTGGAAGGTGAACAGATTATATTGGGTATTGATCCCGGAACGACCGTCATGGGCTATGGGATTATTAAAACTGTCCAGGGGAAACCCGTAATACAGGTAATCGGAGTACTGGACCAGCGAAGAACGACCGGCCATTATCATAAGATCTCCAGAATATTTGAGCTTACACTGCAACTTATTGACGAATACAAACCAGATGTACTGGCCATTGAAGCCCCTTTTTACGGCAATAATGTTCAGTCGCTCCTGAAACTGGGCAGGGCACAGGGAGCAGCAATAGCAGCAGCATTGTACCGTTCTGTCCCCGTTGTGGAATATGCTCCCCGTAAAATCAAACAGTCCATTACAGGTTATGGCAATGCTTCCAAGGAACAGGTAGCTTTGCTGCTGCAAAAAACATTAAACATCAAAATACTTCCCGAAAACCTGGATGCTACAGATGGCCTGGCAGCAGCGATGTGTCATTTCTACCGGAAGCCGGAAAATGGTTACCTGACCGGCAAAAAAAGCTGGAAGGAGTTTATTAAGAAAAATCCGTACCGGATCAAATAAGAAAAAACTGACAAAAGCAGTCTGATTTTAGATGAGGTTGACAGTTCCGGTGATGTCAGGTCAATCCCGGATCAAATTTCAGATATTGGACCTTATTTTTGCTGCAATTTCTTCAAATTCCTGTGGTGTCAGCTTCAGCTTAGGCCGGGCAAAATTAATATCACCCAGATCATTGATCGGAATCAGGTGAATATGTGCATGGGGTACTTCCAGACCAAGTACTGCAACTCCCACCCTCTTACAGTGAACGCTTTTATCGATCCCCCTCGCAATACGTCTGGCAAATACCATCATTCCGGCCAGCAATTCTTCATCCAGGTCAAAAAGATAATCCGTTTCCGTTTTGGGAACAACCAGCGTATGACCCTTTGCAAGCGGATGAATATCCAGAAATGCAAAATAACTTTCATCCTCCGCGATTTTGTATGAGGGAATCTCACCTTTTATGATGCGTGTGAATATTGAAGCCATAATCTGCAATTTTAGGTTTAAAGGGAAATTTCGACAATCTCAAAAGGCATAATTCCGGAAGGTACCTTTATTTCAACCCGGTCCCCTACTTTTTTGCCAATAAGTCCTTTTGCAATGGGTGTACTGACTGCAATTTTACCCTGCTTCAGGTCGGCTTCATTATCCGGCACTATGGTATATTCCATGGTCATATTGTTTTGCATATTTCTAATCTTTACCTTGTTCAGTACCTGGATCCGTTCCGTATCGATCCTGGAACCGTCAATGATCCTTGCGCGGGCAATGGCATCCTGAAGTTTTACAATTTTCATCTCAAGCATCCCCTGAGCTTCTTTGGCAGCCTCATATTCAGCATTTTCAGTGAGGTCTCCCTTATCACGTGCTTCAGCAATTAATTTTGATATTACCGGTCGTTCAACATTAATCAGATGCTCAAGATTTTCTTTAAGCTTCTCAAGTCCCTCTTTTGTTATGTACGATACTTTTGTCATAGGTATACCTCCGAGATTGATATAAAAAAAGAATTCCGAATACATTCCGGAACTCTCATACATTTCAAACTAAATCTGTTTAAATGTTCTTTGGTATTGCGATTTAATGTTTGTTGAAAATGGAGTAATCTAAGATAACTATAATTCTCTTCTTTTCAAAATTTCCGAATAAATAATAGCCTTCCGTAAATCCAGAAACGGCTCCCTTTCAGCAGCCCTAGAGGCCGCTTCAGCAGCAGCTTCTTCAGATACAATTTCACTTTTGGATATTTCATCCCTGCTATAATCATCCTCTAACTCATGCTGCAAAGCACTATATTTTTCAATCCATTTCTGTACATCCGTTTTCTCCTTTTCCGCGAATTTGCCGTCCGTTAGACGGCTATCCCCTGCCACAGGGATTTTCGCATCGCTTTTATAGCTTTTTGCCATCCCTTCGTAGGAATCGGACCTTTCAACATTGATACCTTCTTCTTCTAAAGTTGGACCATACTCAATGCTCTCATGGACAGAAGGTTCCAGTTCTTTCAATTGCTGGTCATATAATTCCCGGAACGGACCGTAATCATGATGATCATTATATTCCTGGTTTTGATCGCTTTCATGCAATGCATCAGCGGCAGATTTCTGCTGTTTTTTCTTTTTTACCTGCAGGGCGCTTGCGACCATTCCCCCTACAATGATCACCAAATAGATTAAAAATATAATCAGATCATCCATATGCAACCGGTTGATTACTGTATGAGCAAAGTTAATAAAATTATATACCAAATCCTTTTATGGAAATGGTTATATTTTAAATGTCAGGTGTGTCAGAATATTAAGTTATCATTGTCTGCGACTTATTAATAAGCCTAATTCCTGAACTCCCCGATTGCCTTCAGCAAGGTATTGTCAATCTCCTGAATAATAGGATAAAAGCCTTGATTATCAATAAAATTCCTTGCTATATATGCACTAAGCTGAACGGCCAGAATTTTACCGGATGTGTTGATATCACGTTGTGATCCTCTAACCCCTTCCCCGGCAGCAAACGTTATAAACTTCCGCAATATATTCTGTTTCTCCAGGTAAGATACAAAATCCGCAGGTGCTGAAAGTCCGGAAAGCACCTGCCTGTTCTCATCAGAATACTGAAGTGCAAAACGGTATAACAAACCTTTGTTTCTGATTTCAATATAATAGTCCGATATTCCTGTCGTATCAATTGGTACGAACATGTCGGGCATAATACCGCCGCCTCCGTATACCACATTCCCTCCAGGTGTTACATATTTCAAAGTATCTGAAAACTTGTTGCTGTCAGCCACCTCCAACTCACCGTTTAATCTTCTGTTGAACAACACATCACCGTAATATTCATTGAGATCGTTTGAATAAGGTTTCTGAATGCTTCTTCCTGTCGGTGTAAAATACCGTGCCACAGTAAGTCTGATCGCCGAACCGTCAGGCAGTGGCTTTTGTTCCTGGACCAGACCCTTCCCGAATGAACGTCGTCCTATTATTTTGCCGCGGTCATTGTCCTGTACAGCCCCGGCCAGGATCTCACTTGCTGAAGCTGAATTTTCGTCGATCAGGATCTCCAGTTCCAGATCTGTACATATGCCCCCCGGTATGCTGCGGAACTCTTCCTTTGCTCTTGCTTTGCCTTCAGTATATACGATCAGTTCGTTCCCTCCCAGCATCTGATCAGCAATAAAAACGGCACCGTTCATATATCCTCCGCCGTTTTCACGCAGGTCCAGGATGAGCTTTTTGATACCCTGACTGCGAAGCCTTTGGATTGCATTGACAAATTCTTCTTCTGTGGTGGCTGAAAATTTATTCAGTTTGATATACCCGATATCATCATCGATCATGTAGTCCACGTCAACACTGTAAAGAGGGATGTTGTCGCGTACAATATTAAAATCGAGCAATCCGTCAACGTCTCTTCTCAGAATGCTCACTTCCACGGATGTTCCTTTTGGTCCGCGCAACAGCTTAACGATGGAATCGCTTGGCATGCCAACACCTGCCACAGGTTCATCATTTACATAAACGATCCGGTCGCCCGCCAGTATGCCTGCTTTTTGTGACGGCCCGTTCGCTATGGTCTGAATTACCATAAGGGTATCATCAAGCATGTTAAACTGAATACCGACACCACTGAAATTCCCTTCCAGGGGTTCAATCACCTGTTGAAATTCTTTTGCAGGAATATATTGTGAATGGGGATCAAGGTCGACCAGTATTTTGGGTATGGTTTGGTCAACCAGTTCATCCATATTGACCTCATCCACATATGCATCCTCAATATAGTTCAATACATTGTCAAGTTTATTGGCTCTGGGAATTATAATGAATCTGTTTTCCGGATTCGTTCCATTGTAAAACCGGCCTGCCAGGATACCTGCAACAATCGACACGGCAATAATAACAGGAATATATACCGCAATTCCTTTATTTTTACGCTCCATAATATTTTCAGTTATATTTCAAAATATTCAACCTCAATCCCGGCTTTTTGCAAAAGGACTGTTCCTTCTTTGCTATGGTAGTTATCGCAATAAACGACACGGCGGATCCCCGATTGAATGATTAGTTTTGCACATTCCATACACGGGGATGAGGTAATGTACAAGGTGGCATCTTCACTGCTGTTGTTTGATTTGGCCACCTTTGTTATGGCATTGGCTTCAGCGTGCAAAACGTATGGCTTTGTTCTGAAATCTTCATCTTCACATACGTTTTCAAAACCGGAAGGTGTCCCGTTGTAACCGTCCGAAATAATCATCTTCCCTTTTACGATCAACGCTCCAACTTGTCTTCGTTTGCAATATGAATTTCCGGCCCATATCCTGGCCATCTCGAGATATCTTCTGTCAAACTGCGCTTGTTTCTCTCCATAAGGATGCAGGGGATCAACTTTTTTCATTTTCTGGACTTATTGCAGGGACTGAGTTTTAACATGATTTGTAAGATGGGCAAAGATAGTATTAATTTTTCTCATGCAGCTTAAAGCTATTTCTTTCGTCTTTTAAATTAAAATCCTAAAATTGAAATGACATGAAACCCAAAAAAACCAACAACCTGTTGCTGGCAGGCACTTTTATCATATGCCTGATAGCATTTTCCTGCACATCACCCGTTTCACTTTCCGGTCAGACCGCCAGAACAACAAGGGATCTGCCCGCTTTCGCTTCAGTCAGTCTGGCCATTTCAGCCGACGTTTTGATCAGTCAGGGTGACCGGCAGCAAGTCGAGATTGAAGCAGATGAAAACGTGATCGATATTATTGAGACCAACGTCAACGGAGATGATCTTGTTATCAAAACAGAGGATTTTTTCTGGCGAAATATGGGTCAGGTAAGGATCTACATTACCATGCCCGATATCAAAGCGCTTCAGGTTTCAGGATCGGGGGACATCACGACCCAGACACCCGTAAACACAGATGATATCCGTCTCAATATCAGCGGAAGCGGATCCATTGTGATAGAAGACCTCAAATCAGGCGATGTTAATGCTACCATAACCGGATCCGGCGATGTCAGAATTACAGGAAATGCATCAGCAAACAACTTAAAAGCAGTAATAACCGGTTCCGGTGACTTCAGAGCTGAGGATCTTGCTTTTGAAAACGCCGTTGTGAATATAACCGGTTCCGGTACAGCAAGGATCCGGGTGCTGAATGAACTGAAAACCAATATAACGGGCAGCGGTGATGTGTATTACAGGGGTGATCCGCTCATCGATGCACGTTCAACCGGATCGGGCAGGACGAGAAGCATGTTGATGGTTACTGCCAGCGGTACTGCAGTCATCCTTGAATAGATCTGTTGCAGGATAAAATATCTCTTTATCGTGCTGTGATCTCCTGTTCGCATTTGCTGATCATATCGGATGCTTCTTCTGCACCCCACCGGGGATGGATGTCCGAATCCGGATTATAGGCTTTGAATTTATTACGGGCTTCCACAAACATGGGCAGCGCATTGACCGGCCCCCCTCCAAATATTTCAGGAGTATGGTAGGTATTGTAAGCCAGCAGCAGGTGGGCCCGGGGATTTCCGGGATCTTTCTCCATGACCTTCTGCAAAATGGAGCCGGCTTTCGAACTGTAATTCAGACCTCTTGCTAAAGGATTTACCTGAATTCTGGCCTGAAAAACAAATGACTGAAGGATCAGCAGTTCCGTCTCTTCGGGATTCAGCTTAAATGCTTTGTCAACTTCATGCTGAGCCAGATCTATCAGTGAATCCTTTGAGCCCGGACCCGGAATTACATGACTGGCCATGGTATAGGCAAGTCCGGCATAATAGTATGACAACCATTGCCCTTCGTTTCTTGCTGTAATCTTTTCAAAAAACGCTGCTGCTTCCAAAAACTGATTTTCCGATTGCGCAGCATCAATCATTTTCATACCGGTTAAATATGACGATTCGTCAGGTATACTCTGGGCAATTATTGTCATATGAAAAAATACGGGCATCAAGGAGACCAGAAAATACTTCATGTATTTAATGTTTCAGTGTTTCTCAGGGATGCCACAGTCACATGTTTTTCGGAAAAATATGATGACCGGACAAGGGGACTGCTTTCTACTATTTTAAATCCTTTTTTAATGCCGGCTTCCTTGTATTTCTCAAAAGTATCCGGTGCAATGTATTCCATAACGGACATATGCGACGCGGTTGGCTGCAGGTACTGACCCAGTGTCATGACCTGAACACCCGCTTCAATCATATCGTCCATCGTCTGCAATACTTCTTCATTGGTCTCTCCAAGTCCCAGCATGATACCGGATTTGGTCGTCGTGCCGGAAGATGCGATATATCTGAGAACATCCAGACTTGTTTCATACCGGGCCCGGCTTCGCATCTTGCCTGTAAGACGTTCAACGGTTTCGAGATTGTGGGAAATAATTTCCGGCATCTCTGCAATAATATTCTGTATGAGCTCTTTTCGCCCCTGAAAATCAGGGATCAGCACCTCCATGGTAACACCCGGATTTGTTTCCTTGATCAAACGGACTGTTGAAGCCCATGCGGATGCTCCCAGATCTTCCAGATCATCACGGTCAACCGAGGTTATGACACAATGCCTGATGCCCATAATTTTAATGGCTTCAGCCAACCTGCAGGGCTCTTCAGGATCAACCGCGAGTGGTTTGCCTGCGGGGACCGCACAGAACCTGCAATGACGTGTACATATATTGCCCAGGATCATGAACGTGGCAGTTCCCCGGTTCCAGCATTCACCGATATTCGGACAATTTCCGCTTTTGCAGATGGTGTTCAGGTTGTGAGTGGTAACCAGGTTTTTTATACGGGAATATTCCGGGCCTTCGGCGCGTTTCATCTTCATCCAATGAGGCAGTCGTTGTGCAGTTTTTACCTGGTTTTCCATAGAGCGTCCTTTGGACAAAGATAATGAAATTGAAACTTCTTAGTGTTAATTTAAAGAAAGTTCAAACTACCCTGCCTTTACAATGCATTCACAATCATAAATTTGTAATTTCCGCTTTCCGGTTGATAACTCCATATCGCCAATAACCGACTGTTGATTACCGGTCGCTGACTTCCGGTTTCTGATTGCTGATTGCTGATTTACCATCACTGATTTACAATTGCCGGGTCTGAATTGCTTTTACCCTGTTGTAAATCACAATATTCCTGCTCCGCCAGTATTACTGCCCGGTACAGGTTTACAATACCTCCTGATACACAAAGTTCAGACAGCTCAACTCCGGTATTATTTCCTTTACCGGGAACCTGAACGAGAGTAGTTCTGGGTACATATGCTGATCTTATAATGATCTCCTTTATTTGCGGTGCAGTCAGATGTGGAAAGCAGGATTTCAACACTGCCGCTACCCCGGATACTATGGGAGCCGAAATGCTTGTACCGCTGAATTTATTATAACTGCCGTCCAGTGTGCATGTGGTGACTCCATACCCGGGAGCAAAAACATCCACGGTTGTCTTACCGTAATTCGAAAACCCTGCCACCAGATCCTCTTGATCATAAGGCATTGAAGCTCCCACGGTGATCCAGTTACGTGCATATCTCCCGTCCTGCAACAGTCCTGAAGGATAATACCTGGTTTTATCGGTATCTTCGCTGTCATTTCCCGCTGCATGTACGATCAATACATCCTTTCTTTCGGCTTCAGCAATTGCATCCCGGACAAATTCGGGCTGTGCCGAATATTTCTTTCCGAAACTGCAATTGATGATGTCCGCACCGTTTCTGACGGCATATCTGATGGCCAGTGCCACGTCCTTATCCCTTTCATCGCCGTCCGGGACCACTCTCAATATCATGATCCTGACAGTTCTGGCGATCCCGTCGATTCCCGTGCCGTTTTGCAATGCGGCCAGTGCCCCGGTTACTCCGGTACCGTGATCGGGTCCCATGACATCAAGCATGTTGTTTCCGTAAATGGTATCCGTAAGATTATCCGGATTGTCCTTTACAATTTCTTCCCGGCTTTTCAGATCAGGGTTCAGTTTCAGGTTCAGATCATTTGTAAGTCTGATGATCTGGCTTTCAAGAACTTCCTGTTTGATACCCAATGCCATGAATGTAAGTATAATTTTTTTAGCCTCGGCAATTTCAGCTTTTCTTGATCTGATCTTACCGACATCTGCTTCAGTATATACATCTTTCTTAAGGCGCTTTCTGATTATCGAATCAGAAACATGATAACCCGAAAGTATTTGTCTGTATAAAGCCACTTCCGCTTTTTTCTGACTTACTTCATCCTCATAGTTTTTTCTGATTTCCAGATATTTATTGTATTCGGCCAGTTGCAATGTGTCGAATGAAGCACTGTCATCAACATTATACATGTTGTGGTACTGTGCATACAACCGTGTCAGTTCAAGCGTTTCATGCTTCAGGTTGCTGCCTCCGGGATTTCCAAGAAAATTCCATCCGTTGATATCATCCACATAACCATTCCCGTCATCATCAAGCTGATTGTCCGGTATTTCATTTCCGTTCTCCCAGAATTTTCCCGCAAGATCCTCATGTGTGAGTTCTGCCCCATTGTCAATTATAGCCACAACAACCGTATCTGTCTGCCTTCCATTCAGGTACTCATAGGCTTTATATGTACTGATACCCAGGATGCTGTCCGTTTCAGGATCAAGATGCTGCCAGTTGCTCAGATCCTGTGTGAAGCCAGCCAGAGGGAATAACACGAATAAGAAGAATATCTTTTGCATAGCTTAACATTCAAATTGATGGCATATATATCTGCCTTTATCCAAGTTGAACCAACCGATTCTGCATTCCACTGACAATGCCATCATATTTTTCTTGAATCAGTCCGTGAAATTATCAAATATTTTTGTTTTGGCATGCCATCATCCGTTTTATTATTCGCTGTTCACAGCAGCCATATATCCGGAAATATCAAAATATGAACATGTTTGTCTTATCGGACCCAAAGTTTCAGTACCAGGGCTTCATGGCTCTTCTGAACAAATGCCTAATAAAATGGAAGAAATTATAAATTCAAAGCAGATGATTGAAATAAAGCAATATCGGAATATGGATAATCAAAGCATGGACCCTCACAAGAAGGGTCGGATAACAGCAGGGTTAAAAAAGCAATTTTAAACGTTAAAACTGCCACAGTTACTGCATTGAAGCTTATCTTCCCTCGTTTGGATATAAAAGATGATAGCTCCACCTTTATACTCTGTTTTAAGATACTCCTTGTTTACCAGACCAAATCCATGTCTTAATAAACTGTTAGACATTTTTGCCTTTAAGGTATTAAATTCCTAACTTAGGTACGCATCTTTACAGTGATCCATATTTATGGTCTCAATTTGAAACAACAATCAAATGAAAAAGACTCTGCTGTTAATTTCTCTTATTCTGGCAGGTTTCTTAACCGCCAGCGGACAATCTAAATTGGAAATAGGGGTAAAAGGAGGTATGAATCTTGCAACCCAGCATTCTAAAGATCCTAACGCAAGTGCCCAAAGTATACTTGGTTATCATGGAGGTATTTATGTCAACTATTTCCTGACGGACATCCTTGCAGTTCAACCAGAAGCGCTTTTATCCATGAAAGGATCCAAATGGGAAGATCCTGTATGGAATGGTAAGGATATTTTAAACTATATTGAAATACCCTTATTGATACGTTACCAACCATTTGAAATTTTTAACATTCAAGCCGGCCCTCAATTTAGTTATCTCTTTCTGGCAAAACGGATCGAGGATGGGAGCGATGAAAAAGAAGACGCAAAAGAATTTTATAAAAACGGGGATGTGGGACTTGTTATTGGTGCAGAAGCTAATTTGCCCTTCAGGATAAACCTCACCATACGGTATATTCTTGGTTTATCAGATGTTGCAGTCACCGACCCTGATTATACTTATAAATGGACCAACAATGTTTTGCAGATATCGGCAGGATTCAGACTGTATGGTTTGTGATATGATGCAAAATAATTATACGGTAAAGATTCAGGCTTATTGAGTCATATCGTTCCTTTACCGGAACAGGATAAAAAGCGAAATTTTGTTTTAATCCCAAGTATTGAATCTCAAATTACGTTTTTGAGAAATATTAAACAACAAAATATGGGGAGCCGGATTTGCGAGTCAGGCGAAGCCAATCAAACCCTCCTGACTCAAGTCGGGATGATAACATTCGGTCATGAAATAGTTTTTAACGACGATATTCATATAGATTATACTCTTAATTTTTGCTGTAAACGATCTTATGATACTGTTCTGCCAGGATATAAGCGTGTGATTAAAAAGCCAGATCAACTGCGTAACCGACGCGATACGCTCCACATTCTCGGTGAGGAATTTTACGACAAAACCCGTTAATGACGCTCAGATCGAAACGATCCTGAAATGCGGGATAAAAACTCCCAGTGCCAGGAACAGCCAGATGTGGAAATTTACCGTTGTAAAAAGCAGCTCACTGCTGTCGGATCTCATGCCCGATATCACCACCGGGAATATACTGATCATCGTTTCGGGACAGGATATAAACCAGCCGGGAATGAACGTTGCATTTGACTGTGCCCTTGCAACGGAAAATATGTATATAGCTGCTCAGAGTCTCGGACTTGGAGCACATATTTACATGGGACTTGTAAGCGGTGTCAACTCAAGGAAACAGGACCTGGGTATTTCTGACGGTTACAGCGTCATAACGGCACTCAGGATCGGAAACGTTGACGCCGGCGTTGATGTAATTTCGTCTGCTTCACCCAGAAACAGCATGGAGAGCGTGGTCAATTACAAGTAGTGACCATTTTTACCGGAACCTTTCTATTTATATACCCGTCAACGGATGTTGAACATTTTTCCGGCATTTTATTAAAGAATCTACTTTAAATTCAAATGTTCTAAAATAGTTGTAAATTTATTACAACCCCATTTATAAAACTGTTACTAACATATTGAGCCAAAGAAAATTTTGCATTTGATCCAGTTATGGATTAAATTTGATAATAAAATAAACAATCATCAGATGTCAAGCCTCATTCAAGGTTACAACTATGACATCTTCATCTCTTACCGCCAGAAGGATAACAAGCACGATGGATGGGTGACTGATTTTGTGGATAACCTGAAGGGAGAGCTTGATTCAACCTTCAAGGAAGAGACCAGCGTTTACTTCGACATTAATCCTCACGACGGACTCCTGGAAACCCATGACGTGGATGAGTCCCTGAAGGATAAGCTGAAATGCCTAATCTTTATCCCTATTATATCCCGAACTTATTGCGATCCAAAGTCATTTGCCTGGGAACATGAATTCAAGGCGTTTGTGAAGCAAGCCTCAAAGGATCAGTTTGGGTTGAAAGTAAAGCTTCCCAATGGAAATATTGCAAGCAGAGTGCTTCCCGTCCGTATTTATGAGCTGGATCATGCTGATATCAAACTGTGTGAATCAGTACTGGGGGGAGTATTGCGTGCAATTGATTTTATTTATAGCTCCTCCGGGGTAAACCGGCCGTTAAGGTCAAAAGAAGAGAATTCGCACGATAACCTGAACCATACAAACTACCGCGATCAGATAAATAAAACAGCTAATGCCTTAAACGATATTATTTCCGGACTGCAAATCATTCACGCTGCATCAGCACAATCAAAAACCGAAGCAGCTGTTACAGATGATGGCAAAACCAAGGTAAAGCAGGTTTTTATGCAAACTTCCGGGAAAGAAGAATCCGGTGAACAGCAAATTAAAAGAATATTCCGGTTCAGGTTGAAAAAATGGGTGTACTTGGTACCAACATCAGTCATTATCATACTTTTGTTTTTATCATTAATTGTCTTTTCAAGCGGAAGCGCACTTCCTTTTGACAAAAGGGACTGGGTATTAATAACCGATTTTGAAAACCTGACTGATAATCCGGTTTTTGACAGATCACTTTATACGGCATTCTCGCTTAGTGTAAGTCAGTCAAGATACATCAACGTCTTTCCGAGATCCAGGATGCTCGAGTCTCTGATAAGGATGGGAATTGTTGACCAGACGTTTGTTGACGAAAGAACGGGACAGGAAATGGCAGTCAGGGAAGGGATTAACCTGTATATCGCTCCCAATATCAGCGAAGTGGGGAACAGATATGCCATAGCGGCAAAAATCATCGGGTCCGGATCAGGTGACATTCTGGAATCAGAAATCATCTATGCCGAAAACCAGGATGGGATTCTTCCCGGGCTCGACCAGTTAAGTAGAAAAATCCGCAGGGATCTTGGAGAATCAAGATATAACATTGCATTACAGGATAAACCGCTGAAACAAGTGACAACCTCATCTTTGGAAGCTCTCAAACTTTACTCCACGGCAATAGACATGCATATAAAAACGGATTTTGAGGGCGCAAAAAAATACTATGAAGCAGCATTAAATACCGATACCGGTTTTACATCAGCAAGGGCATCACTCGGGAATATCAATATTGAAAGGTTTGATCCGGCACTGGGCAAGGAATTATTAAGCCGGGCAGTTCAATCTGTGGATAAGCTGACTGAAAGGGAAAGACTCGGGATACTGGCTTTCTACGCTGCCGGTGTTGAAAACAACCTTCCAAAAGCCATTGAATATAATAACAAAAGGATAAAACTTTATCCTGATGATATCGCTGCCCGTAATAATGCAGGTTGGTACTATCAGAATTCAGCAATGTATGAAGAGGCAGTCCGGGAATACAAAGAAGCGGTCCGGATTAATCCAGAAATGGCACTTGCATATGCGGCTATGTTATGGATTTACGAGGAATATTTAGGAGATGTGGACTCTATTCTGACCTGGTCTGAGAAAATGATATCAGAAAATCCTCAGAATGTCTGGGGATACTTTTACATGGGTTCAGTCTGGTTAATGAAAGACAGTATTGGAAAAGCCAAAACATATTATCTGAAAGCCCGTGAGGTGGAACCGGATCATATATTAAGTCTTTACCGGCTGGCTCACACCTGTCGCATCCAGGAGCAATATGAGGAGGCCATACAAATACTTAAACATATTCTTGAATTAGACCGGAATGAAATTTCGGCTTACTATGATATGGGTATAAATTATGAAAGATTGGGAAATAATGCCGAAAGCAGGAAATGTTATTCCAGTTTTAAGAAAATTGCGACTGAAGAATGGATTAAGGAATGGCCGGATGATGCCGGAATTTATATTGCTCTCGCAGCTGTTTCAGCGAGACTGGGTGATATGGATGATCCTCAGGAATTACTTTCAAAAGCGATCGGAATGGATTCAACATTGCACACCAGATTTGCTGAGGTGCTTTGCCTGCAAGGCAGATTACCCGAAGCGCTGCAACAGCTGGGAATGGCCTTAGAAGATGGTTACCGGAATTTAACCTGGCTGAAGCTCAATCCCGACTTATGGGAATTATACTATGACATTCGTTTCCGGAATCTTTTGGAGAAATATTTTAACTGAACAACCATAATTAAAAAAAAACTGTTCCTTAAGTAACTATTGTATTTTTCAGAAATATTATTTGCATTGTAGTAATAATGTAAATGACTTTATTAGAGTATTTAACAACTTCTAATATTCAACATCATGAAACCAGTAAGCATTTTATTAATTACCCTTTTTGCATTTGCTGCCTGTGAAAAGGAAAATAATGATAATAATAATATAGTAACTGATTTTGATGGGAATGATTATCAAACTGTTACTATTGGCGCGCAAATATGGATGAAAGAAAACTTAAAAGTAACACATTATGCTGATGGTACACCCATTCAAAGCATAACCGGCAACAGCAACTGGGAAGCATTGACAGTAACAAGCAAGGCATACTGCTGGTATGATGATGACAGTGCCACCAATGCTCCGATCTATGGAGCGTTATATAGATGGGCAGCAGCGATGAATGGAGCCTCGAGCAGCACATCCACTCCAAGTGGGATACAAGGCGTATGTCCTGCAGGCTGGCATTTGCCCAGTGAAGCAGAATGGACTGAATTAACAGATTATATAGGGGGAGAAAGCGTTGCCGGAAGCAAACTAAAAGAAGCAGGCACAGCGCATTGGAACAGCCCAAACATTGACGCAACCAACGAGACTGGCTATACAGCCCTTCCGGGGGGCGACCGTATCTCTGATGGTACATTCACAGATATTGGAGACATCGGCTACTGGTGGAGCGCTACAGAGACCAATGCCGATTATGCCTGGAGCCAGGTCATGCTCCACAATGATGGCGGCATATTCACGTTCGACGGCAGTAAGGAATTGGGATTTTCTGTCCGTTGCGTCCAGGATTAGTTGCAGAAGCTAAAACTTGACCTGACAGTTTCTCATTTAAAATTCATCCTTAGATGAATCATCATTCTCTTATATTTTATAATCTCATTTTCAGCTATATATCATAATACATAACAATATTTTATGCTTAAACTGCTGAATATATAGCATTTACCAAAAAACAAATCAAAATCGAACCTGTGATAAACGAAACCTCGTTTGAGTGGCATCCTGGTATCACTTTTTAGTTTTTTCGTTAATGGTTCTGCGTTTTTTGGCACTTTACCATGATTTTCTTCTTCCTTGAGAGTGCTCAAGCAAAATTTCCCGCCATTTGACTTTGGTCTCAGAATGTTGTACATTTGATTAGAACATCAATCAACCCTTATATGTCCAGTCTCATACCCGGATACAACTACGACATCTTCATTAGCTACCGCCAAAAGGACAACAAACATGACGGATGGGTGAGCGAGTTTGTGGAAAATCTGAAAGTAGAACTTGAAACTACCTTCAAAGAAGAGATCAGTGTTTACTTCGATATCAATCCACATGACGGACTTTTAGAAATCCATGATGTGGATGAATCACTAAAAGACAAGTTGAAATGCCTGATCTTTATACCTATCATTTCCGGTACCTATTGCGATCCGAAATCTTTTGTCTGGGTGCATGAATTCAAGGCATACGTTGAGCAGACCTCAAAGGATGAGTTTGGGTTGAAAGTAAAGCTTCCTAATGGAAATGTGGCAAGCAGAGTGCTTCCCGTCAGGATTTACGATTAAGATAACGATGACATAAAATTATCCGAACCCATTCTGGGAAGTGTATTAAGGGGAGTTGATTTTATCTTTAAATCTGCGGGAGTCAACAGGCCTCTGAGGGCCAGCGAAGATCATCCGCATGACAATCTTGATAAGATCTACCATAGGGATCAGATTAACAAGGTTGCCAATTCAATAAAAGAAGTAATTACTGCAATAAAACACCATGAACCAAAACCTGAGAAAGTTGCAAAAAAGGCTTATGAACCGGTAACTGTCCCAAGAAAAGGCAAAACAAAATCACTCGTTGCAGGAATCATCATTGCATTGGCATTGATCATTCTTGGCATTATTCTTTATTCCCAAACAGATTAAACCAAAAAAACAACTTGAAAAGTCCATCGCCGTGTTGCCCTTCCGTAATAAAAGTATCGATCAGGAGAATGCGGCCTTTATTAATGGACTCATGGAAAAGACCCTGAATAACCTGCAATTGATCAATGATTTCAGGGTCATTTCACGAACCTCTGTAGAACAATACCTTGATCAGATCAAATCAATTCCCGACATCGACAGGGAACTCGGAGTAAATTACATCGTTGAAGGAAGCGGACAAAAATATGGAAACACTTTCAGTCTCAGTGTGCAATTGATTAAAGCTGACAAAAAGGAGGATCATTTATGGGGCAGGTCATTTGAACAGGTGATCAAGGAGGTAGATGACATCTTACAAATACAAAGCGAGATTGCTGAAGCCATAGCAAATGAACTTGAGGCAAATATTACTGCAGAGGAAAAACAATTGATTGACAAAGTTCCCACCCAAAATCTTACTGCACTTGATTTTTATCAGACAGGGAGTGAAGAATACTGGAAATACTAAACTGATCCTTATAACCTGACAGCACTTGAAAAGGCTGAATACCTTTATAAGAAAGCATTGCAATATGATCAAAATTTCGGACAAGCTTATTTGGGACTGGCTCATGTATATTGGGACAAGAATTACATCGCAGAATACCTGTCAGAAAATTTCATGGACAGCGCTTTGGTACTTGCCAACAAGGCTCTTTCATATGATGATGATCTGGCAGAAGCTTATGTGCTACGAGGTGATTATTACCAAGTAAATGGTTATAACGAGAAGGCTTTGGAAGAATATGATGCAGCTCTTGATATCAATCCCAGTTCGTGGGAGTCTAACTTGGGAAGGGCCTCATTATACGCGAATGATGACCTGGTAAAAACAATTGATAACCTGCATTATGCTTTATCAATTAATCGGGGAAGGGAACAGACATACATTTTAGGATATCTTTCAGGTCAATATGTATATGCGGGATTTCCGGAAATTGCCGGACAATATTTACAGAAGAAGTTATCATTGGAGAACGATTCAGTTACATATTTCTCAGGTTTAGGCGGATTTGCATTTAACGAGGGTGATATAGATAATTCGTATCCGTCCGGGGATGAGCATCTTTTAAAGTTTTGAAAATCTTATCATCTTTCGGGCAAAAAGCCTATGAGTCCGGAGGAAAG